>CAZLYG010000305.1:0-6667 GCA_964563075.1 uncultured Steroidobacteraceae bacterium
CTCGATGGCTGGTGAACAGCACGAACGCGCCACCCCTGGAGGCCTCGATCATCTCCAGAGCGCGCGCCATCACGGCGACCGTGTATCCCGGGGAAGTCGGGTCGGGCATGCCGGCGGGCAGGAACAACAGGCTCTGCCGCTCGTAATCGAATGGACTGTCGATCTTCAGCGTCGGCGCCTCGAGGAGGCCCAGGCGACCGGTGAAGTGACTGAAGTCATCCCCCAATGAGAGGGTCGCGGACGTGAAAATCCAGGCGCAGTGTCGTGAGTGCACGAGGGCGTGAAAACGCGACGAGATGTCATAGGGCATCAGGCTGAGCGAGAACCCGCGTGCCGTCACTTCTACCGCGCGTGCGCCTTCCATGGCATCCACCGCCGCGATTCGTTCCAGGCTCGATGACAGCTCACCGAGCCGCTCTGCGAAGGGAGCGAGAGGATTCTCCTCGCCCAGGCTCTCGAGTCGGATCTGAAGCATCCCGAGCGCGCCTGCCAGATCGGCAACGGCAGCATCGGGCTGACTGTGCATCTCGCCCCAGGCGAGTCGTCCCACGCGGGCGGGTAAGCACTCCCGCAGGTGTTGCAGTGAATCCTCGACCCCCCGCATCGAGCCGGCAACGGCTGCCGTGACCCCTTCTTCAGATTCGTCAGCCGAGGGCGCATAGCGCGTGAGCTCCAGGCGCAGGTCATGCAACAAGCTATCGATTCGGCGGCTCCCGACATGCGCGCCGAAGAACTGCGTCGCGAGGTCGGCGATCTGATGGGCCTCATCGAGGATGACCGCATCCGCCGTGCCGAGAATGTCCCCGAACCCATCTTCCTTCAGCGCCAGATCGGCGAGCAGCAGATGGTGGTTGACGATGACGATGTCCGCATCGAGCGCTGCGCGCCGCGCCTGCACCACATGGCAACGCGCAACCTCCGGACACTTCGTTCCCAGGCAGTTCTCCCGTGAGGAGGTGACGTGCGGCCAGATCGGATTCGTGTCCGACAGGCCGCGCACCTCCGCGAGATCTCCGCTGCGGGTCGTCTGCGACCAGAGGCGAATTCTCGCGAGCACTTTTTCATTGGCCGGAAGCTCTGGGGCGAAGCCCGCATCCAGCACGAGCTGCTCGCTCGCATCGCCGGCACGACCGAGGCGATACCGGCACAGATAGTTCGCTCGCCCTTTCAGGAGGGCGACGCGCGCAGGGCGGCCGATCGCGCGCGCCACGAGCGGCAGATCTTTGGAAAACAACTGATCCTGCAGTGTTCGGGTGCCTGTGGAGATCAGCACCCGCGCACCCGACAGCAGCGCGGGCACGAGGTAGGCAAATGTTTTCCCCGTACCGGTGCCCGCCTCGACGGCCAGCAAGCCACGCTCGCTCAGCGCCGCAGCGACCCGCTCGGCCATGCGCAGCTGCTGGCGCCGGACCTTGAAGTCCGGCAGCGCCCGCTGCAGCGGGCCGTCCGGACCGAATATGTCATCCAGGTCGAGCATGTCCAGCCTCGAATCGGGCCCTCGCGCGCGCGCAAGCTATCCAAGCGCGGCAGGAGTGTCGAGCCGTAATTTCCTTGTGAATCCGTCAGATACTCGTGCGTACGATAATGGAACAAACGCCGGCGTATTGTCTTACTTTACTGAAGCCGAGGTCGATGCACGGATATACTTCCCGGTCAGCAAAAGTACAAAGGACTCGTGGATGGCCACCGCTGAACACCTCTTGACGCCGCTCGAGCACCTCAGCCGCCCGGTGAGCGAGTGGGTCAATTCCGTCCGAGAGCTGACGCAGCCGCGCGCCGTCCACTGGTGCGATGGCTCCGATGCCGAGATTCGCCAGATCACCAGCCAGCTGCTGCGCGACGGCGAGCTGAAGACCCTCAACCCGGAGCACTTCCCGGGCTGCCACCTGGCCCGTTCGCACCCCAGCGACGTGGCGCGCGTGGAGCACCTGACCTACATCTGCACCCGCTCCAAAGAGGATGCGGGTCCGAACAATCATTGGATGGACCCGCAGCAGGCGCACGCCAAGATGCGTGACCTGTTCCGCGGCTGCATGCGGGAACGAACGCTCTATGTGATCCCGTACTGCATGGGCCCGATCGACTCTCCCCTGTCGCGGTGTGGAGTCGAGATCACCGACAGCCCGTACGTCGTGCTGAACATGTCCATCATGACGCGCATCGGCCGGCCGGCATTGCAGCGCATCGTTGCGGAGAAGAGCTTCGTGCGCGGCCTGCATTCGATCGGCGAGCTCAACCCCGAGCGCCGCTTCATCATTCATTTTCCCGAAGAGCTGTCGATCGAGAGCTTCGGCTCGGGCTACGGCGGCAACGCGCTGCTCGGCAAGAAGTGCCATGCCCTGCGTATCGCCAGCTGGCAGGCACGCACCGAAGGATGGCTGGCCGAGCACATGCTCATCGTGGGCCTGCAGAACCCCAAGGGCGAGACGCATTACGTGGCCTGCGCGTTTCCATCAGCGTGCGGCAAGACGAATCTCGCCATGCTCATTCCGCCGGACTCCATGCCCGGCTGGAAAGTGTTCACCGTCGGCGATGACATCGCCTGGCTGCATCCGGGCGCGGATGGCCGGCTCTGGGCGATCAATCCCGAAGCGGGCTACTTCGGCGTCGTCCCGGGTACCAACCCGGAGACCAATCGCAACGCGTACGAGATGATTCGCCGCGACACGTTGTTCACTAACGTGGCCGTGACCGCGGACAATCAGCCGTGGTGGGAAGGCCTCTCCTCGGGCAAGCCGGTGCTCGACTGGCAAGGGCGGCCTTACGATCCGGCCAACGGTCCGGCGGCGCACCCCAATTCCCGCTTTACCGTTTCCGCGAAGCGCAATCCCAGCTACTCGCCTCATTCCGAAGATCCGCAGGGAGTACCTATCTCGGCACTCGTGTTCGGCGGTCGGCGCCGCGAAGTCGCGCCCCTCGTGTACGAAGCTCGAGATTGGAAGCACGGCGTGCTCGTCGGTGCCTCGGTCGCATCCGAGACTACCGCGGCGGCCGTCGGTAAGGTGGGAGTCATTCGCCGCGACCCGATGGCCATGCAGCCGTTCTGCGGCTACAACTTCGCCGACTACTGGCAGCACTGGCTGAACGTAGGTGCGAAGCTGAAACAGGCACCGCGCATCTATCACGTGAACTGGTTCCGTCGCGATGCGCAGAACAAGTTCCTCTGGCCCGGTTACGGCGAGAACCTCCGCGTGCTCGAGTGGATGCTCGACCGTTGTGCCGGGAAGGCCGGGGCCGTGGAGTCGCCGATCGGCAATCTGCCCAGGCCCGAGGACATCAACACGAAGGGCCTCAATGTGAGTGCGGATGCGTTGCGCGCACTGCTCACGGTGGACCCGACCATGTGGCGCAAGGAAGTCACCGACTTCCGCGCCTACCTGGAGAAATACGGGAATCGGGTACCATCGGACATGGTCCAGGAACTGGACAAGACCGAGAAGCGGCTGGCGGACTGATCGGTTCAGGTCTCTTCGCAGACGAAGCGGATCGTCTGCAGCGAGTCCTGCTCGGGCAGCTTGCCCAGGCCGATCATGCCTTCGCCCTTGAGCTGCAGGCTGTCGCGCCGCACGAAGGATTCCTCACCTTCGGCCGTCTGCACGAAGGTGCCGTTGGTGCTCTGGTCGATGAGCACGAACTTGTTGCGGGTGAGCTCGATCCGGGCATGCAGGCGCGAGATCAGGTTGCCCTTGATCACAAAATCGTTGTCCTCGGCGCGGCCGATGGTGATGCTGCCCTTCTGATCGTCCAGCAGGACCTCCCGATCCTGGCAGCGCAGCCGCAGGCGGACCAGGCGGACCGGTCGCGACTTCATGGCGATAGCCGGCACCATGCTGGTCACATCTTCCGATTGCCACAGCACCTCGTAGAGAGTGACCTCGTTGCCCTGCCCCCTGATCGTGGCGATATCGATCTGCCGGCACGACGCGCGCCACTCCGGCGACAATCTTTCCACAGTCGCCGCGGTCGTGATGATCTGCCCGGCCTTCGCCTGGCTGGTCATTCTGTTTGCGGTGTGGACTGTGGCCCCGAACACGTCGCGGTTCTCCAGCATCACGGGGCCGAAATGGCAGCCAATGCGGATCGATACGGGTTGCCCATCCACTTTGAGCTGGGAGTGGGTCGAGATCTGCTGCTGCATCTGAGCCGCCGCGTTCAAGGCATCGTCCGCGGTGGGGAAGGTCGACATCACCTCATCGCCCATGGTCTTGATCACCGTGCCATGGCGCTGTTCCGTGGCGCTTCGCATCACATCGATGCAGATGGCGACCATATCGCGCGCGCGAAGGTCTCCCATGAGCTCGTAGAGCCGGGTCGAGCCGACCACATCGGCGAACAGAAGGGCGAGTTCGATATCTTTGCCCATGTACCTCAGGCAAACGGCATCATCGCGGGCCGACACCCCCGCAGCTAAAGGCCAAGCGACATTTTCGATTATACGCGACCGAACTGTCGCCGCTACCGCCCTGATTGAGCTGAGAAAAGCTCAAAAAGGCGGTTCGTCGCCAACTTGAGACACTGCGGCGAGTCATCATTGCTGAATAGAACGGCCGAGGACCGCCGCTGGTTCTTTTGCAGGCGCGGCGGGTCAGGCGCGCGCTGCGGCGCGGCGGTTCGCCTGGCGAAGCAGGTCCGAATTCGCGCCCTCCTGTCGTGCACCTTCACTCAGCAGCCTGCGATATTCGCGAGCTCCCGGCTCGCCGCCGTAGAGGCCAAGCATGTGGCGCGTGATGGCGGAGAGCCGGACGCCCCGCGATGTTTCTCGCTCTGCATAGTCAGCCATCCGTTCGATCAGCTGTTCACGCGATGGCACGCGTTGCGCATCTGCCGGGTACAGTGCCTGGTGCAGCTCGCGAAGTATCTGCGGCCGATGGTAAGCCTCCCGGCCCAGCATCACGCCATCACACCATTCCAACGCCCGCAGCACCGCTGTTGAGTCCCGCAGCCCGCCGTTCACGATCATCGTCAGCTCGGGAAAACACTGGCGGAGTCGCTGCACCACGTCGTAGCGAAGGGGTGGAATCTCGCGATTGTCTTTCGGTGAGAGCCCGCCGAGGACTGCTTTGCGTGCGTGCACGATGGCTACGGAACATCCCGCGTCGCGGATGTCCTTGACGAACGCATGCAGCGCATCGAAATCGGCTTCGTCGAATGTCGAGAGTGACCCACGCGGCTCGCCGGCGTGTGTATTAACTACGCCGATGCGCATCTTGACGGTCACAGGCAGGCGCACGCTGGCACGCATCTCCGCGACACACTCTGCGACCAGCTTCGGCTCGCGCATCAAACATGCACCGAACGCGCCGCTCGAGACGCGATCGCTGGGGCAGCCGCAGTTCAGGTTGATTTCGTCGTAGCCGGCCTCTTCGCCCGCTCGCGCCGCGGCGGCGAGGTTGCCCGGGTCGTTGCCTCCCAGCTGCAGCGCCAGCGGGTGCTCCTCGGGATCAAATGCAAGCAGGCGGTCACGGTCGCCATGCAGGATCGCTGCGGCGGTGATCATTTCGGTATAGAGCAGGACGCGTGGGGAGAAGCCGCGCAGGAAGTAGCGGCAGTGACGGTCGGTCCAGTCCATCATAGGTGCAACCGATAGCCTTCTATCAATCGATTGATTTTGTCTAACGGCCATGTCACTCATCTGAACGCGTGCACTCTCGTCGAGGGAGTCTACCGCAGTAGTCGTACGTGCGGTTCACTGCGGATCGCCACGCAGCGCAATCGCACGCTAACGCCGCCGCGTTGGCTAGGATCCATGGTTTCGATTGGCTGATATCTACCTTTTCAATTAGCCGATATTCCCGCTTTCAATTGGCCGGTATCATACTTACAATTGGCCGATGGCCCAGCGCCTCTATCGCCGAATAGCGGAGACCACGTTGTCTGCCGCATTGACGGACACACCCGTGGTGCTGATTCAAGGTCCGCGGCAATGCGGCAAGACGACCCTCGCCCAACAGATCGGCAAGAAGCGCCGCTATCGTTACTACACCTTCGATGATGCCGCCACGCTCGCGGCTGCTCGCGCAGATATCACTGGCTTCGTGGCGCGGCTCGAACGCCGCGCGATCCTCGATGAGGTTCAGCACGTCCCGGAACTGTTTGCCGCACTCAAGCCGGCGATCGATGCGAACCGAAATTCGACGCGGTTCATCCTGACCGGATCGTCGAACATCCTGCTGATCCCGCGACTGTCGGACTCGCTGGCCGGAAGAATGGAAGTGATCCGCCTGTTTCCACTCTCGCAGTCCGAGCTGGAGCGCGTGTCACCCGCATTCATCGACGTTCTGTTCAGCGCCGAACGGAGGTTTGAACATACCGGAAGACAGGGACGTTCTTTGTCTGAGCGAGTTGCTCGAGGCGGCTACCCGGTCGTCCAGAAGCGTACTTCCAGGAGGCGCGAGGACTGGTACGCCAACTATATCGATGCTCTTGTCCAACGTGACCTGCACGAAATGTCCCGGATCGGGAGTCTGGATGCCATTCCCAAGCTACTCTCACTCGCTGCGACTCAGACCGCACGGCTCGTCAATCTGAGTCAGATGGCCAGCTCATTCGAGTTGAGCCGTCCTACGATTGCGAGCTATCTGACTCTGATCGAACGTCTGTTTCTCATCGAGTACTTGCGTCCCTGGTTAAGCAATCGCGCCAAGCGGCTGATCAAGACTCCTAAACT
>CAZLYG010000306.1:0-6662 GCA_964563075.1 uncultured Steroidobacteraceae bacterium
TCTGGAAGAGAATCTGTCCGTCCTTGACCCGCGAGCCTTCTTTGTACAGACGCTTTTGCAGCACTCCGGCAACCCGTGCGCGCACGTCTGCCTGGCGCGTCGCGGAGAGCCGCCCGACGAGATCGTGTACCAGCGGTACTGCTTCGGGATGAACCGTGACGACACCCACCTGTGCCGGCGGTGGCGGACCGGATGGCGTCTTCTGCGCACTGCCGCAACCGGCGATCAGCAGGGCTGCCGCGACCGCTGTCACACAATTCAAGCGGATTGGGGCGCTTCTGGTGGACACGCGGCGTGCTCTCATTGAAAATTAGCTGCCACGGCAGTAATCTTCGCGGCAGTGATCTTGACGGCAGTGATTAGTGGTTTCAAAGATACAGGCACGGACTCGCGAACGCACATGAAAACGCCGGCTGCCCGCAAGACGGAAGGGGCGCGAAGCGGTGCCGCCGGTACCGCCTCTGCCGGTCGTGCCGCCGATGCGAGCCGCATTCCCGAAACACCCCTCGATGACGAGCTGGCGGTGGGGATGCTCATCGGCCGCGCGCGCAGCACTCTGCTGACAAATCTTGACGCGGAGCTGGAGCAGTATGGGTTGACGGGCGTGCAATACGGGGCGCTCAAGCATCTCGCAGACGGCACGGCACTCACGGCAGTCGACCTGAGCCGGATCCTGCACTATGACACGGGGTCCATGACGCGCATGCTGGATCGCCTCGAGGAGAAGTCTCTGTTGCGGCGCGAGCGTGGTAAAGAGGACCGCCGCGTCGTGTATCTCCGTATAACGTCTGCCGCCCGTGCTTTGCTCCCCAAATTGCGCGCCGCGGGTGCTCGGGTGCTCGACCGTGGGCTCGCCGGTTTCAGCAGCGCGGAGATCGACGCGCTGAAGGGATATCTGAGCCGCATGATCGAGAACGGACAACGCCACCATGAGAAGTGAATTCGCAGCGGCGCGCGGGGCGGGACTCGCTGCACTGTCGTTGTGCACGGTGCTCGCAGGGTGCGTCTCGGATCGCAACTGGCATGCGCCTCCCGTGCTGGCGCCCCAGTCTCTGGCAGCGAAAAATACGCTCGCCCAGGTGGCCGTGCAGGAAAGCGCCTGGCCGGTCGATGTCTGGTGGCAGGCGTTTGGAGATCCGCAGCTCGACAAGCTCATGGACGAAGCCCTCGCCGGCGCGCCCACCTTGACCATCGCGGAGGCGAGGCTCCATGCGGCGCAGGCAGCCGTGCTGCAGGCAAATGGCGAGCGCCGACCGAGCGTTGCCGTCAACGAGCAGACGACCCGGGAGCGCTATTCGAATCACGAGCTGCTGCCCCCGCCGTATAGTGGAAGCTACGTCACCGACAGCCGGCTCGCGCTCGACTTCAGCTACGACCTCGATTTCTGGGGACGTAACCGGAAGGCGCTGGAGTCGGCACAGGCCAATGTACATGCGGCGGAGGCGGATCGGGCGGCCGCGCGGCTCGCATTGACTGTTGCAGTCGCACGCGCCTACATCCAACTGGATCTGCAGTACGCACTGCATGACGTCGCATTGTCCAACCTGCAGCAGGAGAACAGCCTGCTGGGTCTGATCCGCGATCGTGCGAAAGCCGGCCTCGAGACCACGGCGCGTGTCGGTCAGCAGGAAGCGATCACGGCGCTGACGCAAGCCGGGGTCACTTACACTCAGGCCAGCATCGATCTGGCGAAGACCGGGTTGGCCGACCTGGTGGGCGCGGGTCCCGACCGCGGTCTCGATCTGACACGGCCGCATCTCACGCTCGCCGGCCAGCTGGTGCTGCCTTCAAAGTTGCCGGTCGACCTCCTTGCGCGCCGTCCCGATGTGACCGCGGAGCGTTGGCGAGTGGAAGCGGCTTCGCGCGGCATCGCGGCAGCCGAAGCGGCGTTCTACCCCAACATCAATCTGGTCGCCTACGCAGGGCTGCAGGCCGTGGGGCTGTCGAATCTCTTCCAGGGCTCGAGCACGATCGTCGGCGTGGGGCCTGCCATGCACCTGCCGGTGTTCAATCGAGACGAGCTGCGCGGTGCACTGCAGACGCAGCGCGCGCAATTCGAGCAGTCCGTCGGACAGTACAACCAGACCCTTATCGACGCGGCGCAGGACGTCGCCACCGTCGTGACGAGCTGGTCGGCGCTGGAGCAGGAGGCGGTACAGGAGCAGCAGGCGGCCGTAGCCGCGCAGAACGCCTATGACGTTACGGTCCAGCGCTACCGGGCAGGCCTGGACAACTACATCACCGTACTTTCGAGCCAGAATCAGCTCCTGCTGACCGAGGCGCTGGGCGCAGAGCTGACGGCGCGACGCCTCTCCCTCAGCACGGATCTGGTGCGTGCCCTTGGGGGCGGCTACGTCCCTCCCAACGGCTCCGTCCCTCCCAACGGCTGATCACCCCTCATTCGCCAGGTTCGATACCCCATGGATGCCAAAGCCGAGACCTCCACGACTCCTGTGAGCCGCCTGATGCAGCGGCGGCGCGGCCGCTGGCTGGTGTACACGACGATCGGGTTCCTCGTCATTGCAGTGGCGGCCACGGCCTACTGGTACCTGTACGCGCGCAACTATCAGAGCACCGATGACGCCTACGTCGCGGGCGACCTGGTCACAGTGATGCCCCAGGTGAGCGGGACGGTGATTTCCATCGATGCCGACGAGACTGACCTGGTCAAAGCAGGTCAGGAGCTGGTGCGTCTCGATGACACGGATTCCACCATCGCTCTCCGCGACGCGGAAGCGCAGCTGGCGCGCACGGTGCGACAGGTGCACACCGTGTTCGCCAATCGCGATCAGCTCGAGGCCGTCGTCGCGCAACGCAGGGCTGACCTGAACAAGGCGCAAGCCGATGTCGACCGCCGCAAGGGTCTCGTCGCCAGCGGCGCGGTCTCGACAGAAGAGCTGGCGCATGCGCGCGAAGCCTTGAGCACAGCTCGTGATGCGCTGACGGCTGCCGAGAAGAACCTGGCTGCAAGCGTCGCCCTGGTGGGCCAGACCGATGTTGCCAACAACCCCGACGTGCAGGCTGCAGCTACGCAGGTCCAGCGCGCTTACCTGGATGTACAGCGCACGCGGATCCGCGCTCCCGTGACCGGGTATGTCGCCAGGCGTGGTGTCCAGCTCGGTGAGCGCATCGCTCCAGGCACCGCCCTGCTGTCCATCGTACCGCTGGATCGGCTGCGGGTGGATGCGAACTTCAAGGAAGTGCAACTTACGAACATGCGGATCGGGCAGAAGGCCGCGGTGACCGCCGATGTGTATGGTGGCCGCGTGAAGTTCAACGGCACGATCGAAGGGCTGGGAATGGGGACAGGCTCGGCCTTTGCGCTGCTGCCTGCGCAGAATGCCACCGGCAACTGGATAAAGGTCGTGCAGCGCGTGCCGGTGCGCATTGCGCTCGATCCACATCAGCTGGAGGAGCATCCGCTGCGGATCGGCCTGTCGACCCGCGTCGAGGTCGACGTGCGCAACACCTCAGGTCAGCAGCTCGCGACCTCGCCTCCGGAGAAGCCGGTATTGGCGACGACGGTGTACGAGATCGATCAGCACGAAATCGACAGCCGCATTGCGCAGATCATCGCGGACAATGCCGCCGCGAGCGGCAAACCGGTTGCGGGCAAGGCGGACACGGACTCCGCGGCGGGAAAACGGGCCGGCGCGCGCGCGGTGAGCAAGGCGGCGGCGGATACGGCGGCGGATACGGCGGCGGACAAACCTGCACATCGGCTGGCTCGGGCGGCACGCCCGCGGTAGTGTCTCCCGGTCCCGAGACCGACCGTCTCGTACTCAAAAAGGGAGAAGGGTTGTGCAGAGCTTAAGCAAGATGCTCGCGATCGCCGCGATGGCCTGCGCGGCGGCTGGAACATGCGCAGCTCAGGAGGACACCTCGCTGGTGCCACCGACCGGGACGGAGAAGCTACCTCTCACGTTCGCCGTGACTCCGTTCGTCGGTTATCGCTTCGGCGGGACCTTTACGCTCGCCGGCACCGAGACGCACGTCGGTGCGGATAATCACGCCTCCTATGCGCTGGCATTCGATGTGTCCACGGACAAGCAGGTCTCGCAGTACGAGCTCTTCTACAGCCGTGAGTCCACTTCACTCGGTGCCGACTCGCCGGTCCCTGCGGATCTGGTGATCGAGTATCTGCACATCGGCGGCACCACGGAGTTTCTCGAGTCGGCATCGAGGCTGCGTCCGTATCTGATCGGATCTCTGGGCGCGACACGGTTCGATCCTTCCGTGGGAAACCACAAGACGGATTTTTCGGCTTCCATCGGTTTGGGCGCGCGCGGGGAGCTGACACAGCATCTGGCGGCGCGGCTGGAAGCCCGTGGCTTCATCACCGTGCTCAGCTCGAGTACCGCGGTGTTCTGCAGCTCGAACCAGACCGGGAACCTGTGCGCTGTTCAGGCGCGCGGCACTTCGTTCATTCAGGCCGATATCCTGGCCGGGCTGTCGTACTCGTTCTGACTGCCGAAGGCGGCAGGGTGGGCGACCTGCCGTTGCCCGCCGAGGGCCTCGCCGTTGGCGACCTGGCGTTGCGCGGGGGCGCCGACGGCCGCAACACGATAACGCGACATCATCTCGTCCAGCTCGCGCGCCTGCTCGGACATCGCCTGGCTGGACGCAGTCGCTTCCTCGACGAGTGACGCGTTCTGCTGCGTGAGCTCGTCCATCTGCATGACCGCACGGTTGACCTGCTCGATGCCGGAGGACTGCTCGCGCGAAGCGGCGGCGATCTCGGCGACGATGGAGGAGACCTTCTTGACCGAGCCTACGATCTGCTCCAGCGTCTGGCCCGATTGCGTGACCAGTACCGAGCCGTCCTCGACCTTTTTCACGCTGTCCCGGATGAGATCCTTGATTTCCTTGGCGGCCGTGGCCGAGCGGCCTGCCAGGCTGCGCACTTCGCTGGCGACGACGGCAAAACCGCGACCCTGCTCACCGGCGCGTGCTGCCTCGACCGCAGCGTTCAATGCGAGGAGATTGGTCTGGAACGCGATCTCGTCGATGACGCCGATGATGTCGGCGATCTTCTTGGACGCTGTATTGATCTCGCCCATTGCCTGGACCGCCTTGCCGACGACGGTCCCGCCCTTCTCGGCCTGCGAGCGCGCGGCGCTCGCGAGCTCGTTGGCCTGATTGGCGTTGTCCGCATTCGCACGCACCGTCGAGGTCATCTGTTCCATGGACGACGCCGTCTCCTCCAGAGAGGAGGATTGCTGCTCGGTACGTCGGGAAAGATTGACGTTGCCATTGGAGATCTCCTCGGCCCCGGTGTAGACGGACCGGGCGGCCGCCTTCACCTTCGAGACCAGCTGCGCCATGTTGTCGGCGAGCTGGTTGACTCCACGGCTCATCTTCTCGAAGAACCCGGCCTTGCCGCCCAGGTTGATGCGCCTTTCCAGATCCCCCTGCAGCACGCTCTGCAGGATCTGCTCCATCTCGACCTCGACCGCCACTTCCTGCGTACGATCGGTCCACTCCAGGACAGTGCCGATGCGCTCGCCGGACCTGGAGACGACGGGGCTGGCAACCACGCGAAAGGTGTGGCCGCCCACGCAGACTTCTTCGACGTGCTTGCCGGTGAGCGTCTGCAACGTATGGCGGCCGGCTGAGGGGTCCTTGTAGAGCACCTCGACGCCGGCACCCACCAGGGAGGCGCTGGAGAGTTGCGGCAGATCGCTGCGCAACTGTGGCTCGAGATCGCGGATCATCGACTCGAACATGTGATTGACGTAGATGATCTCCAGATTGGCATCTGCGACGAGCATGGCCGAGGTGGCGTGATCAAGAGCGGCACGGATGCGGCCGCTGACCGTGGCGGCGGCGTTGGTCTCTTCTTCTTTCAGGCGACGCAGCTGGGTCTGCATCTCCTCGAGAGCCCGCAGCACCTGGCCGGGCTCGTCCGTGCCCGACAGCTCGATCCGATTGTCGTAGCGGCCGGTGGCGATCGACTGGAACACGGACACTGCGTGAGTCATCGGGTTGACCACCGCCCGGGTGATCAGCGCGCTCAGCGCCAGTCCGAACAGCACGACCACGGCGAGAGCGACGCCATTCATGGTGGCGACGCGCATTTCGGACGCGACGCGGTTGGTGAGGGCTTCGACCATGCCCGCGTACACCACGGTGGAGAAATCGGCGAGCGCCTGGGTAACGGCCTCGCCCTGCTGGAACACATCTTCGCCCTTTGCAGTGATGCTCTGGGCACTGACTACCTGAGTGAGCACGGCCTGGTGATAGGCGTTGAACGCTTCAGTGGCATGCCCAAGCGCTGGCATCACCGCCTCGCGAATTTGCGCGGAGGTCTGCGCCACGGCGCTCAGCTCAGTGTGGATCGTCCTCAGTCCCATCTGCGCCTGATGAAAGTGATCGGCGATGGCTTCACGGTCGCCGGTGCCAACGTACCCGGCAAGCGCGGCGCCCGCAGCGCGCAGGCGCATGCCGCCGGTGTCGTTCATGACGGCGGGCAGGTTGTCGGTGGCGGTCGCGATCAGGAAGCCGGTGTCGGCTTCGGGGTCATGCGCCAGCCCCGATCTCATCCAGACGCTGAGATTGAGCTCCAGGAGCTTGTCCGCCAGCGCATCGTGCTGGCTGAGGCTGTCGGCGGGGGTGAGTTTGGAATTGTGGCTCTTCAGCTCCATCCATGCGGACTTGATGGT
>CAZLYG010000307.1:0-6644 GCA_964563075.1 uncultured Steroidobacteraceae bacterium
AGCGCTCTATGCAATCTGGTTCCGCGTAAGGAATCCAGCATTGCACTCCCTGACGATGGGGCCATTGGCTGCGGCAAAGTTGTAGGAGCCGAAGAGTGATCGAGCGCGATGAATCGAAGGTCGCCCTCGTGACTGGCGGAAGCCGCGGTCTTGGTCGCAACACCGCACTGCATCTGGCGCGCAGGGTGCCTCTATCGGGCCCGTTTCCGCGCCTGCTTCACGCAGCGGCGACCGGCCGCCGGCCCCTTGAGCCCAAGGATCCGATAGTCTTTGCCACCCAATCGGTGGTAGTTGACGAAGAATTCCTCGAGTTCCTTCTCGAATTTCTGGCCGAGCTCATCGATTCGCTGGATGTGCGAGTAGCTGTGATTGCCGTTTTCGACCGCTACGAGGCGGTCGTTGCGTTCGATCTTCTTCTTGACCCCCTGTTCCCCCTGGATCACTCCGATGATGCGGCAAGTCAGCTTGCATCCCGCGAACGCGGGCTCGTCCATCAAAACCAACACATCGAGCGGATCCCCATCACCGCCTAAAGTCGAAGGCACGAAGCCGAAGTCGTACGGGAAAGCCATCCCAGCAGGCAGCACCTTGGTCAGCTCGAAAATGCGCTCCTGCGGGTCGTAAGCGTACTTGTTTCGGCTCCCTTTCGGGGTCTCGATGATGACCACAATCAAGTCGGGGTCGTCGGCATCGAAGGCGGGAAGGCGCGTGGGCTCTACGAGCCCTCGCCTGGAGGCATTCGTGGAACGGGCCATGGTCGAAGATTCCCATACACCGTGGCGGCCGAATAAACCACGTGTGGCTCAAACGGCGGCGGCCCTTTCGGAAAATCACGTCGGAGAGGAATATCTGGCGCCAGCGGTCAGGACGGCGGCACCCGCGAGGGCAATCACGGTGCATTCGAGTATCGCTTCGCTGAACGAGGTTCGTCCCAAGATCTACCTCATCAAGCTTGCCAACGGGCAGGTCTGGCGCCATGAGGGCATCGAGACGATGGCGTTCTTCAGTGTCGGCGACGACGTGACGATCCAGCGGCATCTGCTCGGCTCCTATCACATGTATTCGCCTGCGACAGGGGGAGCCACGAACTGGGTGCGGGTCACACGTATCGAGTAGTGACCGCGCCGCTCTAGCAGCTGCGCGTCGCGACCGGCACTGATCTCCACCTGACCCTGCCGCCACACGGTTGCGCAGACTCCAGTGGTCCGTGGCACGATATCGCCGACAGCCGGTCGAGCTGGCCAGCCGAGCCGGTCGGGAAGCTTTGTCCAGTGTGGGCTCATGGGAGATAAAGCATGCTGATGGTCACGGGCGCGAACGGAAACCTGGGCGGACACGTGGTGGCGAATCTTCGCGCGCTCGTGGGCGTTTCAGGTTTCGTGGCCGGCACTCGCGATCCCTCCACGGCGTTTTCACGCGAGTTGGCCGCATCGGGAGTTCAGGTGCGCCGCACCGACTTTGATGAGCCCAACAGCCTGATCGCCGCCTTCGAGGGAGTAGAAGCGGCCTTGATCATCTCAACCTATGCCTCCAATTCGGTCCGGCCTCGGCAGAACCTGAACGCCATTGAGGCCGCCAAGCGTGCCGGCGTACGCCGGCTCGTTTACACCAGCTTCGCCGGGGCGAGTCCGACGGCCCTGGCCGATCACAGCGTCGAGGTTCACTGGCCGACGGAACAGGCACTGATGGCATCGGGCATGGACTACACCATTCTGCGTCACGCCTTGTACGCCGATATCATGGTGGGGGACTTGGAAGAGACGCTCAGCACGGGTGTGTTGCGCCGTGCGGGGGGGTCGGCCCCGTGCGCGTTCATTGCCCGCGACGATCTCGGCGTGTCGGCGGCGACCGTGCTCGCCAAGCCGGGGCATGAGAACCGGATCTATACCGAGACTATGGAGCAGCCTCTGACCGGGAATCAGATCTGTGCCCTGATGAGCGAGGTATTCGGCCGGCCCATCCGCTACGAGGCCGTGCCTGCGGAGGACTGGCCCACCTACATGACTGAACACTGGGGCGTGCCGGCGGAACTGTCCAGGAGTTCCCTCGGTACGATGCGGGCCATCGAAAGCGGTGAGTTCGATATCGCCACGCGCGACTACGAAGCGATTACCGGGCGTAAGCCAAAGACGATGCGAGAATTCCTCCAGGGCATCGCCGCGATCCGGGGCAATGGCTGAGAGCCCGGCGCCTCTGCCGGGTCATTGAAAAAAGGGTTGTCGAGAATGGAACGACCTGTTCCACGCACGCCCATTCCTGCCGGCGGTCACGCAGGGCCACCATGATCGCGTTGGCAACGACGGCATCTCCAGCAGGGGGGGCAGCGACCTGAACTCGACCGCGCCCACGTTCATCGATCAGGGCGAACCGGGTCCGCCGCGCGAATGGCTGGCAACGCTGCGCCGCAACTTCTGATCGGCAGCTCAATGAGGAGATCACGATGAGCGATCGCACCTGCAGTGATCCCGGCCGGCGCCGTCTGTTGCGCAGCACCGGACTGCTCGTCGGCAGCACTGTCGTCGACCCTGTCGTGTCGGCGCTGTGGTCCACGAGCGCATGCGGCGGCGAAGCGCCGGTCGTTCAGACACAGTACGGCAGGGTGAGAGGTGCAGTAGAGCAGGGCGTGTTCGTCTTCAAGGGAATCCGCTACGGCGCCCCGACCGGTGGTCCGAACCGCTTCATGCCGCCGCAGGCGCCACAGCCCTGGTCCGGGGTGCGAGAGGCCTCGAGCTATGGTAATTCCTGTGTTCAAAGCAACCCCCACCCTTCCGCACCCCGCACACTCGCTGCGCATATTCCCCCGGCGCCCGTAAGGCCGAAGCTTGTCGAAAGCGAGGATTGCCTCTTCCTGAACGTCTGGACGCAGGGGGTGAACGATGGCGGCAAACGTCCCGTGATGGTTTGGCTGCACGGTGGAGCCTTCATCAGCGGCTCGGCGTCGGATGCTGTCGTTGACGGGGGGAATCTTGCTCGACGGGGCAACGTCGTGTGCGTGGGGATCAATCACCGCCTCAATGTCTTCGGCTACTGCAACCTGGCCGATTTCGGCGACCGGCGCTTCTCCCGTTCCGGGAACGTGGGCATGCTCGACATCGTCGCAGCGCTCACTTGGGTGCGGGAGAACATCGAGCGTTTCGGCGGGGACCCGGGACGGGTCACGATCTTCGGAGAGTCCGGCGGCGGCCAGAAAGTCTCCATGCTGCTCGCGTGTCCACCCTCGAGAGGCCTGTTTCATCGCGCGATCATCGAGAGCGGGCCGGGAGTCAAGATGCTGGAGCGTGGAGACGCGAAACGACACGCGCAGCTGCTCTTGCAGGAGCTCCAGATCGCCAATCCGGAGCAACTGCAAGACGTACCGGCAGAGCGGCTCCTCGCAGCCTACTTCGCCGTGGTCGCCAAGCTCCCTCCGCCCGTACCCGGACTGCCCATGCCGTTCTCTCCTGTCCTGGATCCGAGCGACCTGCCCATGCACCCGTTTTATCCCCTCGCCAGCCCGGTGCACGCCGACGTGCCGATCCTGATAGGCAGTAATCACCACGAGATCACCCTGTTCGCCGCTGAGAGCGATTTCAGCCTCGATGAGGCCGGGCTGAGGAAGCACCTCGCGTTCCTGCTCCACGATCGGGCCGAGTCGGTGCTGGAAGGCTATCGCCGAATCTATCCTGAGTACTCCGCGAGCGATCTGTACATCCGCATCGCCACCGACTATCCGACGATGCAGTGGACCATCGACATCTGCGAGCGCAAGTTCGCACAGCACGCCGCACCGGTCTATCGGTACCGCTTCGATTGGGAAACGCCGATCCTCGGAGGGCGACTGCGCAGCATGCACTCGCTCGAGGTACCGTTCGTGTTCTATAACGTCGAGCGTGCGCGTAACATGATCGGACCGGGCGAGAGTCCCGTGACGCTATCCGGGCAGATGTGCGCGGCATGGACGGCTTTCGCGGGGACCGGCAGTCCCAATACGTCCCACAGCGGACTGCCCCACTGGCCCGCCTATGATCCGAGTACACGCGAGACCATGCTCCTCGCCGACCGCAGCCGCGTAATGGCTGATCCTGACAGAGCCGAACGCGCTGTCCTCGATTTCGTGAGGAATCCGCAAGCCTGAACGACAGGCGACGTGCGTGGCCCTCCCTCCTGAGGGCAAATGGATTTGTCGGCGCGACGGTCCCGAGCAAGTCGCCTGCACTATTTGTCAGACAAATGGTAGAACGCAGGCGGCGTCGGCGCTAAGATCGCTGCTCTCATATGAGCGATACCCTTCACAAAGAGCCGCGAGCCCTGGAGCACTCATGGCCAGATCCGAACTGTCCAACCCCATGATGAGCACGCGTCGCGACGTATTGCTGGTCTCGGCAACAGCGACTCTCGGAGCCGCGTTTGGACGGCCGCTGGTGGCGCGTGCTGATACCGCGCCGACGCTGCATTCGCGGCTCGGTCAGTGCAGCACCCCGAGATCGGCGGTAGCGCAAACTCAGTATGGGAAGGTGCGTGGCTACGAGGAGGGTGGCGTGCTCACCTTCAAAGGAGTCCCTTACGGCCAGAATACGGGAGGGGAGAACCGCTGGTTGCCCTGCAAACCACCTGAGCCCTGGGAGGGCGAGCGACCCACGCTGGTCTACGGCGCCAACTGCCCGCAAACGCTGCATGACTTCACGGCAGTGGAGCAGTCTTTCCTGCAGCAGTGGGTGGACGGCTACCTGAGCGAGGACATGCTCAAGCTGAACATCTGGACGCCCGGCCTCACCGGCAAGCGCGCGGTCATGTTTTACATTCACGGCGGCGGTTACAGCTTCGGATCCTCTTACGAGCTCGCCTCCCAACATGGTGCGCAGATGGCCCGCCACCATGATGTCGTGCAGGTCTCGGTGAATCATCGCCTGAATGCTCTGGGCTTCCTGGATGTCTCGGAAGTGGGAGGCGACGCCTATGCCGAGTCGGGAAACGTCGGCATGACGGATCTGGTGGCCGCGTTGCGCTGGGTTCGCGACAACATCGCACACTTCGGCGGCGATCCCGACAACGTCATGATCTATGGTCAGTCCGGGGGCGGTTCCAAGGTCACCACCCTGATGGGCATGCCTGCGGCGGCGGGGTTGTTCCATCGTGCCGGTGTGCAGTCCGGCGGCGGCGGCAATCCACCCAGCGGCGAACAGGCCAGAACTCTAACCCGTCAACTGATGGTGGAGCTGGGCCTCAAGCCTCATGATATAGAGGCACTGAAGAAGATCGAGTGGGCCGCCCTCAACAGGGCCGGTAATGCAGCCATCGCCCAATTGAATCCCCCCAGGCAAGGCTTTGGCTTGGGTGCGCCGCCGGATCCGAAGCCGCGCGTGGGCTGGGCCCCGATCCTGGACGGTCGCGCGGTGACCGTGCGCTCCTTCTTCGAGCAGGCGCCGGCACTTTCGCGGCAGGTGCCCCTGCTGATCGGCTCGGTCAGCGAAGAGGGCAATCGCATGTCCTCGCGGCCCACCGAGGAGCAGTGGCTGGCCAGTTTGAGCAGTACGTTGGGCCCAAGCAAGGCGAGTGCGTTGATCGCTGCCATGAAGAAGGCTCACCCGGAAAAGAGCATCCGTACGCTGTCGTACGGCGTCGGTGGCATCGGGCAGCGCAACAACGTGCAGCGCATGTCGCGGATGAAGTGCGAACAGCGCGGCGCACCGGTGTACCAGTACTACTTCACCTGGCAGTCCCCGATGCTCGAGGATGCCGGTGCGTGGCATACGGCAGAGTTGGCGTTCTGCTTTGACAACACGGAGCGCTGCAAACAGGGAACGGGTAATACGCCTGAGGCTCAGGCGCTCGCCAAAAAGATGGCGACGGCGTGGGCAAACTTCGCGCGCACCGGCAATCCAAGTCAACCTGGACTGGCCTGGACACCGACGGAACCGGTGCGTTGTCAGACGATGGTCTTCGACAATGACTGCCGCATGGTCGACGATCCGGAAGGCGAGATCCGCAAGATTCTGCTGAGCTAGAAGCCGGGCAATTCCCGGGCCCGGTGACTCACTCCGTCCGTCGACGGGCCTCAGGCCCATCCCCGTTCCGGCGCATGGTGTTGCGCGCTTCGGCACCCGTTACCCCGTTGCGAAACGTTCGTCCAGCGGACCCCCTCTTGAAGATTGCCGCGGCGTGAATATCATTAGCACTCGCGCGTACTGAGTGCCAATTCGGCAGTAAAATTCTTTTTGCTTCAAATACATAGGAGGCACTGTGAACATCCGCCCATTGCACGACCGCGTCGTCGTCAAGCGCGAAGCCGAAGAGCGCAAGTCTCCCGGTGGGATCGTCATTCCGGATACCGCCAGTGAGAAGCCTACCTTTGGCAAGGTGATTGCCGTCGGCCAGGGAAAGCTTCTGGAGAACGGCCAGATCCGTGCGCCCGATGTGAAAGTCGGCGACCGGGTGCTGTTTGGAAAATACAGCGGAACGGAGGTCAAGGTCGACAATCAGGAGCTGGTGGTCATGCGCGAGGAAGACGTGATGGCGGTGGTCGAGCGCCCCTAGCGCGATCGACAGACTGATCTGACATCAACCCACATCCACCCTTAACTACTCGAGGATTAGTTATGGCTGCGAAAGAAGTGAGCTTCAACGAGGAGGCCCGCCAACGGATGTTCCGCGGCGTCTACGTGCTG
>CAZLYG010000308.1:0-6640 GCA_964563075.1 uncultured Steroidobacteraceae bacterium
AAGATCAAGCCTTGAACCTCAACTCCCGACTGTCCACCAAACCGGGGGAACCCTACAGATAGCGGTGCGCCCGCCTTGTAAGCGGGAGACGTGGGGTGCAAGTCCTCAGTCGGGCTCCAATCAAGGAGAGTGAAGCAGGCTTCTTTCCTGCACGCGGTTGCTAACCGATGGGTGCTGCCATGCGGCATGGCCTTTGAGTGGTCCGCTCTCCGCCAATTCTTAAGGCTCGCATACGGCGTGCTTAGTCGGCTTGAACCCGATGATGATCCGAAAGGGTCGTGAGCGTTCGACTCGCTCAGCCTCTGCAAAGCTTTGGAAGGTGAAGTGCGCAGGGCGCACCCTCGTTTCGAAAACGAGTGGCATCCCCACGGATGTGTGGTCGAGACCTACCGCCTTCCGCCAATTTTGGAGCGTGAACCCGGCAGGGCCGGGGGCTGTCTGGAAAGCAGACCGTGCCGCTTGCGGCATGTGGCTTAAGGCTCACCGCGCTCCGCCAATTCGGGTTGTCCTCTGGGAGGAGGCTGGTCTCCAAAACCGGCCAGCAGGGTTCGATTCCTTGACGGCCCGCCAGATCATTCAGGTGTGGGTTGCTGGCACCCCGGCAGCGCTTAAGAACGCAGCCCACGCAGGTCCGATTCCTGCCGCCTGATCCAATACACGAGCCGTGGGTTGCCGGCATCCCCGTTGGGCTTTGAACCCCAAAGCACGCAGGTTCGACTCCTGCCTCGTGTTCCACGTGGCTCTGTCTGCGCAATACGACGACTGCGCTCTGTGCCCGTCGCCCAATGCGCACGGTGTTGCGGTATCATGCGTCAGAGCGATGTCATGGGGTGCACCGGGATGACGATCGATATCGACCAGTTAAGCGAGGCTGAGCTGATTGATCTCAACCATCGGATCGTCGCTCGATTGCGCTTCCTGAACGAGTTGGACGCACACGCGACAATGCTGGAGTTCCGTATCGGCGAGCGCGTGCAATTTCGCCCGGAGGGCCGCCCGCCCGTGTCAGGCGTAATCACGCGGTATAACAAAAAAACCGTCAGCATCGTCACCGACACCGGTCACCGCTGGAACGTAGCGCCGCAGTTGCTGGAGCGGGCCCAATCCCGACGCCCCCAAAATGGCGAAACATCCGAACCGAGCAATGTGATTGCTCTGCCGCTTCCGGATGGTCGGTCCCGATAAGCGGATCTCCGCTGTTCTCCGTCAGGCGGGCTTCAGCTTCTCTTCCACGTAAAGTGACAGCTCGATCATCCGCTCAGCGACCTGCGCTGCCGGCAGGCCCGCGAAGTTCCTGAGGACGAGTTCCTTCACATAGAGTCGCACCAGATAGCGCAGCTGCAACGCACGATTGCGCGTGGCAAACACGAAGTCCCGGTGCCCGTTGTTGACGACGATCAGATTGCGCTCCACGTCGAAGCGGGAGCGCCAGAGCTCGCCCGCGGCGCGCTCAAACGTATATCCGGGCAGACCGCGCAAATTGACAACTCCCGGGCTGATCACCGTTTCCAGACTGTCGGTGACCGTGACGAGTGCTTCCGCACTCGCACGCTCCTCGCGTTGCGTCACAGTGACGCGAAGTCGGGTCAGCCCTGGTGAGTGCGGCGCCTGAAATGTCGCCTCCTGGTCGGCAGTCCCGGAGAGCGAGCCCTCGCCTTCCATGATCTCCCATGCAAACGTCAGCTCCGTTTCGACACGGCGGCGTGAGCGATCCCGTGGCAAGGCCCGAAAGCGTCGGCTGTCGTTCACCGCCACGGTGCTCGCCGCCGGCGAGATCACTACACTGTGTAAAGGGCCGGCATACTCAAAGAAAGCGCGTTGGGGAGATTCCTGGGAGGGCTCAGCTACGCCGGTCACAGCCATCCCTTCGTCGCCCTCGACCTCGCGACCGGCCTCGCCCTCACCTCCCCGATCGGCCGGGGCTCCGCCGCCCTCGTGGCGACCGCGCCCCTGCACGTCAAACCAGTCATATTCCTCTGGAGGCAGCGCCAGCATCGCCTCGCGAAAGGCCCGCTGAATGGCACGCAACGACTCGCGGTTAGCCTGCTCCTCCTCGGCGCGCTGCTGGGCCTCGATGAGCCCGTTGAGATGCGCTTCGAGCCCCTGCAGCGCATCGATGAACGCCCCAAAACGTTCGTCGTGAATGATTCCCGAGCGCGTCCCTGGTGTGAGATTCAAATAGGGCGCATCGATCAAGCCCTGCAGGTAGCGCGAAGTCCAGGGTCTGCGCTGCAGACCCGCCAGTGTGCCAATGTCTTCGATCACGCGCGTTCCGCCTCGCGTCAGGGCCACCCGACAGCTGTCCGCCGGCTCACTGAGATACAACTCAGCATAGGCATCGCCGAAGCTGGAACGCACTGGCGGCAACTGATGCAGCAACCGCCCCTCAAATTGTCGCGGCTCCACCTCATATTGCTTGCGCGCCAGTCGATCAATGACGGTGACGCGGACACCGGAATTCCTGATCCGATCGCGCAGCTCCGAGGCGAGATACCACTGGATCTTCTCACCACTCAGCGAGCGAATTCCCTCGAGCAAGGGACTCACCTTGAGCTCAGTCCCACCCTCAGCGAAGAGCGTCCGCCGAGGACTCACCGCGTAGCGCGGCTCCCCTTTGCTCATGACCATCTGATAGGTGCGTTGATCCGCGCCACTCGAGGTCATCGTGAGCGACTCGCCGACCGTCCAGAAGGAGAGCAGCCCGATGCCGAACTCGCCCTGGAGGCCGGTGCCATTACCATCCGCCTTCAGATGCCTTTTGATGGAGTCGCAGATGTGCGTGGCGACGTACTTGAAATCGGGGACGCCTTCCGGATCGCGTGGAATTCCGTCACCGTCGTCCTTGACCGTCAGGTAGTGCTCGCCATGCTCGCGACCGCGGGTGATCGTGATCGTCTTGGCGTGTGCATCGATCGAGTTCTCGACGAACTCGGCGATCGCCTTCAGCGGGTTGCTTTGCGAGAGCGCGATGATCCGAATCGCATTCCAGTCGTCGCCGATGCGCAGCTTGCCACTCTCGGCATCCTTGGACCGAGCGGGCTTCGTTTTCGGGATACTCGTCTTTGCCACGGTACTACAGTCTCATTCACCGCCGCGTCCGCCTGATCTTTGCAGGCATCGGCATGGTCCGTTTCATAAACTGGTCAAACAGAGGCACGGTAAAGGCGATGTCGCCATAAGCCGGACTGTAGACCATGCCCTTGCGGATCAGGGCATCGCGCACGGGCCCGAGCTGGTTGGTCGTCTTGCCGATGAGGTCGGCGACTTCAGCTGATCGATGGACGCCTTCACCCAGTTCGGCCAACGCTCGCATGTACTCACGCTCTCCCGGCGTGACTCGATCGAAGCGCACACGGAAGAACTGATGATCGAGCTCTTTGAGCGCCAATCGGGTAGCGTCGCGCGCGACTCTGATATCGATGAGGTCTTCAGGGGCGAGATTCCACGCCCGATAGCCCCATTCCTGCAGGAAGTAGGGATAGCCCTTCGTCTGCGTGTAGATTTCCTCCAGAGCCTCCTGGGTAACCGAAGCGCCTTCTTCTTGCACCGGACCCCGAACAACCTCGTCGGAATCAGAGTGTGTGAGGCGGTCGATCTCGGAAAAGCGAAACAGCCTCTCCGCGTAGCTCTTGGCCTCACCGACCTGGGAGGAGAGCTGAGGCAGCCCGGCCCCGAACAGGACAAGGGGGAGGCCCTCCTGGGCAACCGCATGCAAGCTACGAATCAATGCAGCCAGATCGAGTCTGGGCAGATATTGAAGCTCATCGATCAGCAGTGCGATCGGGCGATCGGCGGCCCGAGCCGCTTCCCCCAGTGCGATGAGCAAGTCCTTCAGGTCGGACTCGAGATCGCCGGAATCCGCTCGGCCTTTTTCCGGATCGACGCCCAAGGTCACTTCCACCTCGTGCGAAGACACCTTGATGGTGCCGAGGAAGCTGCGCAGAACGCGCAGTCCCCTTTTGACAGCCGCAATCGTCTTTTTGCTGGAATCGAGTTCCAGGAGCAGCCGACGTAGTGCCGGAATGAGGAGCTGCGCAATGGTCTGCTCCTCCTGCGCTTCGATCATCTCGACCGCATAGCCCTTGTCCAGGGCGCGACGCCGAACTTCGCGCAGCAGTACGGTCTTGCCCACCCCACGCAGTCCCACAAAAAGCAGCGAGCGCTCCGACCGTCCGCGCTTGATTCGCTCCAGAATGGTGTTCGTCTCGCTCAGGATCGGATCACGGCCGACGAGCTCGGGTGGCGGGGTCCCCGCACCGGGATTGAAGGGGTTGGCGTTCGGGTCCATAGGGGGGGCTGACGACTTATAGCAAATTATACCCAGATATAGCCAGTTTCCGCTATTAGTGGCTATACGTCCCTATACCTCGGCCATCGCCGTTAGTCATTCCACTCCTAGCTGCGCTGGAGCGCAATCAGCTCCGGCGGCGAGAATCAGAGCTGGCTGTCGACCTGCGATGGCAGTTCGATGGATGTGTTCATGGCTCCTGCCACTCCCAAGGGACTGGGGATCTCAACACCCTCGGTTTGAAATCCCGCACATTGCGGTTACGCAGTTCGGAGACGACATCGGTATCCAGAACAACTATTCAGTCGAACTCGGCTGGCTTCGGCATCCAGCCCGCCTCCGACGGGTTGAACTCAACCTCTGCGGCCTCCTGCATGTGCAGGGCTTCAGCCAGCGTTTTGGAGCGGCCAGCCAGCTTCTGGTACGACCATAGCGGTCTCTCCATTCATTAACCGGCTGTTGAAAAACCCTGCGAACAAGGCACAGTAGGCCGCCGCCGTGGAGCACAGGTATCGCAAGCGGCGGTAGAACTCAAGCGTCCTCCGATGCGCGCGCCATCGAGTCCTCGTAACCCGGTCCCCCGCATTCAGCCATGAAGCCGGCGAGACACATCTTGCCGATCACAGCCATCGTTTCACGCGAGACGGGCGACGACTCGCCGCGCGCGATCGATGCGCGAAACTCTTCCCGGCTCGGCGCGGTGAGACTGTCCATGGGCGCGGCGGGGTTGACCGCCGGCGACAGCAGCAGGCTGGCGTAATAGAGGCGCACCCACTGTCGCATCAGCCGCAGTCGAGCTGTTTCAGAGGGCCGAGGCGATCTTCCGAGATAGTCCTGGAGCAGCAGTGTCGCCTGCTCCGGCGAAGGCGCGTGGTTTTCCGCGACGATCGCAACGTCCGTGAGTGGATCGTTCCGGAATGCCGTTTCCCAATCGATCAGCCACAGCCGGTTCCCGTCGAACAGGACGTTCCTGGCGTTCGGGTCATTGTGGGAGGACACATGGGCGGTCGGATTCCACGGGTACGCGGCCACGATGCGTTCGAAGCCTTCCCGATGGGCATCGAGCAGACCTGCTGCGAATCCGGACTGGAGATACGCCAGCATCCGCCGGATCATATTCCGGTAGCCGCCAACCGCGGGAAATGGGCTCGTTCCGTGCAGCTTTGCGACGAGCCCTGCAAGCTCGCGTGAGCTATGCGGCTTCATAGGCTGTGCGACGATGTAGTTGATGATCGCCACGCCCGCCTCGGGATCGGCGTAGTGCAGCGGCGGCGCGACGCCCGCGTCTGCCGCGATCCGCATGCAGGTGTACTGATGTGGATTGCGCAGCGGGCTGCGCCGCGCTTCCACGCGAAGCACGTATGGTCGGTCCTTCACCGTGATGCGTAACGCCAGCGCACCCGATGCGCCACCAGTCATGGGTTGGTGAGTTTCGACGGGGACGGCGCCGAACGCGGCAGACAACGCTGTGCTCACCGCGCCCTGCAGATGTTCGGGGATGCGATCGAGAAGGCGGTCGTTCATCGCGGCTGCCCTCCCGCGATCAGATGTTTGCAGAACCAGTCGCGGGCCAGGCCTGTGACCTTTTCGCGCAATGGGTTCTCGGTGAACTCTCGACTCGCACCTTCCAGAAGCTCCAGCCAATGCGGCACGTCGGGCGCGAGCACCCTCATGATCGATCCGGTGAAGGATAGGACGATGGTGCTGTCGCGCGTGCCGGCGAGAAACAAGGTTGGCGCGCGCAGTCGCCACAGCCACGATCCGGCAAGGTCCGGACGGCCGGCGCTCGACACGATCGCGCGGATTGCCGTCGGGCGCTCCGCCGCGTCCCGCAGCGCTGCGGCGGCACCAGTGCCCGAGCTGAAACAGCCGATGTTCAGGCCGGTCAGTGTGGGCTGGCGCTCGATCCAGTTCGTGATCGCGGAGATGCGTCGTGAAAGCAGCGCCAGATCATACCGGAGCGTTTCTGACGGCGCGTCCTGCAGATCTTCTTCGTCAGTCAGCAGGTCGCTGACAACCGTGCAGAGCGAGGCGCCGTTGAGGTCGTTGGCCATCGCACGCGTGCTCGCGCGACCGCGACTGCCGGCGACCTGGATCAGAAGCACCAGCGCTGAGGCGCCCTGCCACCCGGCGATCTCCGCTTCGAGGGGAACGCCGTCAGCGTCAATGTGCGTGGTGTATCGTTCTGGCGGAAGCACGGGCGCTCGGGCCTGTGGAGGCTGCCCGCCCTCAACGTGCCTCACGAACTCCGGCCACGTCTTGAAAGCGTGTTCGCGCGCGAGCACCAGCTGCGCGTCGGCGAGAGTGAACGCTGCAGCCCGCAGCTGCGCTTCGCTCAGCTCGAGCGGCGTG
>CAZLYG010000309.1:0-6610 GCA_964563075.1 uncultured Steroidobacteraceae bacterium
CCGGGCGGCGGCGCGGGCACCAGGTTGGTCACGGTGAAGTTCAGCGTGTCGCCCGGCTGCACGTGCAGCGTGGGCGATTGCCTGCCGTCCAGCGTCTGGAAGCAGAACAACGTGCGGCCGGCCGAGTCGACGGTCGTGAAGTAGTTGAGCTGCACGTTGAGCACGCCGTTGCTGCTGAACATCTCCGGCGGCGGTGTCACGACGCTGCCGGCCGGTGGCCGCGGGCACGGCGCCGTGTTGGTTGCCGTGCCGGCAGGCGCCGCGGCAAACGCGGCGACCGGCAACGTGGAGAGCAGAACACAGGTAAGCAGGAGTCCGCGAATCGCGACCAGCATGACTATCTCCCCGTCAGCGCCCTCCCGCTCAGGTTCGGCGGGGATGGCGCCAAAGTTCCTTCTTCGCACGGGCCGGCTTATACAGCTGCCGCCTGGCGTTGCGCAACCTGTACGCAACTTCATACATCCAACCGCGGGCATGGCGCTCTCCAACCTGTTACATGAAAGGAACAATTCACGTGTTGGTAGAATGTGTTGCGCAGACATGCGCAGGCAGATGCACAGCAGCGCGCGGTCCGCGGCGTGGGGCTCGATGCGGGGTCAAACCTTGGTTTATTTGGCGGCGCGCGCGGGCTATGATCGCCGCATGCAACCCGCGAGCCGCCGTGCATGACCGTCTGGGTGGGAACCTCGGGATACAACTATCCCGAATGGCGCGGCAGCTTCTACCCGGAGAAGTTTCCGACCACCCGGATGTTGCCGTACTACGCCGAGCGCTTCCGGACTGTCGAGATCAATTACACCTTCTATCGCACGCCGAACGAGAAAATCCTCGCCGGCTGGAATCGCGAGACACCGGAAGGATTCAAGCTCACGCTGAAGGCGCCGAAGCGCATTACTCACGACGCGCGCCTGCGCGACTGCAGCGAGCTGCTGCATTTCTTCCTCAAGACCGCGGCGACACTCGGCCCGAAGCTCGGCGCCCTGCTGTTCCAGCTGCCCCCCTTCCTGCGCAAGGACGTGGCGCTGCTCGAGGGCTTCCTCGCGGAGTTTCCGGACAGGGTCTGTGCGGCCTTCGAGTTCCGGCACAAGTCCTGGTGGGACGATGAAGTACTGACACGGCTGCGGGCGAAGAATCTCGCCCTGTGCGTCGCGGACAGCGAAAAGCTGTCCGCGCCCGTGGAGATCACCGCCGACTACGCCTACTTCAGGCTGCGTGACGAGGGCTATACGCCGGAGCAGATCGCGCAGTGGGCGCGCACCATCCATGAGAAGACCGCCCAGTGCCGGGACGTCTTCGTGTATTTCAAGCACGAAGAAGCCGGCAAAGGGCCGCAATTCGCGCGCCTGCTGCTGGAGGCGCTGGCCGCGCTGTAGGCCCGCCGCCCGCCTCTCGTCTCCTCTCCGCTCCCTCTTCGCCCCCCGGCATCTCTGAGTCCCCCCCGGCAGCCCTGAGTCCCCCCGGGGCCGGCAGCCTTGCACCGTCTGTGCAGTGTGTATATACTGTGTATACTTAATATGAACAGCTCGTTCGTGATCTCCCAGGCGGATCCGCGACCCCTGTACCTGCAGCTCATGGAGCAGATCTGTCAGCGCATTGCGCTCGGGGACTGGCCCGCAGGTCACGAGCTGCCTTCGATTCGGGCGCTGGCGGCGGACGTGCGCGTAAGCGTAATCACGGTCAAGCGCGCCTATTTCGAGCTCGAGCGCCAGAACGTGATCGTGACACGCCAAGGCAAAGGCTCCTTCGTCGCCGACGGAGCGGATCTGGGGTTGCGGTTGCGGGCCCAGGAGCTCACCGATCACCTGACCGCCGTGGCAAGCCTGTCATTGTTGCTCGGCGTGCCGGTTGAGGAGCTGGGCGAGCGGTTACGCAAGCTGCGTGATGAGTTGAGTGGAGAGAAGTCATGAGCGCGCCGGTGTTCGAGATGGTGGGCATCGAGAAGAGCTATCCCTTCTTCAAGCTGGACGGTGTGCGCATGCAGCTCGCTCCCGGTCAGATCATGGGCTTCATCGGCGCCAACGGCGCCGGCAAGTCGACGACGCTGCGCATTCTCATGGGACTGCTCCCGCCGGATCGGGGCGAGGTGCGACTCCTCGGTCATGCGATGCCGGAGGCCCAGGCGCTCGCCAAGCGGGACGTGGGCTTCGTCTCCGAAGAGATGCGTCTCTACGGGCTTGCTACGCTCGAGTGGCACATGCAGTTCGTCGCATCCGTCGTTCCGCACTGGGACGCCGGCTACGCACAGCAGCTGCTGCAGCGCTTCAATCTGCATCCGCAGCAGAAGCTCAAGGGCCTCTCGCACGGCCAACGCATGAAGGCGGTACTGCTGCTCGCGCTGGCGCGCCGTCCGCGGCTGCTGGTACTGGACGAGCCCATGACCGGACTCGACCCCGTGGCGCGGCAGGAAATCCTGACCGAGCTGATGGACATCGTGACCGACGAGGAGCGCTCGATCCTGTTCTCCTCGCACAACACCCAGGATGTCGAACAGATTTCGGATCAGATCACGTTCATCGATCGCGGCCGCGTCATCGAGTCCACGGACAAGGAGGTGTTCCTGGACAAGTGGCGGCGGCTGCAGCTGGAACTGCCGCCCGGCAAAGTGCTGCCGCAGTTCGCGGGCGTCGTGGATGTCACGAGTAGCGGACGAACCGCGGTCGTCACCACCAGGACCTTCACTCCGGAGCTCCCGTCGTTCTACCAGCAGATCGGCGCGGTCGTGCGCGAGATCCAGCATATGACGTTGGAGGAGATCTTCGTCGCCGAAGTGATGAGCAGCCGCAAGGGGACGCCATGAGCCGCTCCGTGATTGGCCGCTTCGTCGCCAAGGATCTGTACGCCAGCCGCTGGACGATGATCGGCGCCGTCGTGATTGCAGCCATCGCTCTGGCCATCGCACATCTGGGGCCGGTGGGGGCCTTCACTGCGATGATCCTGATGATCAGCGCAGGCGCGGCGCCGGCTGCGTTCGTGTGCCTGTTCCTCGTCAGCATGGAGCGCAAGGAAAAGGTGCACCTGTTCTGCCTGAGCCTGCCCGTATCGGGACGTCAGTATGAGGTGGCCAAGCTCATCGCGGCCGTGCTGGCCTTTCTGATCCCCTGGACGGCAATCGCGGTTGCGGTGCTCGTCCTGGTGGCCGTCCTGCCGCTGCCAACGGCGCTGCTGCCGATCGGCTGGCTGTTCTGGACCTTCGCGCTCGATCTCTTCGCGATGCTGCTCGTGGTCACGATGCTGGGCAATTCGGACGGTCTCAACACTGCGGCCATCGTCGTATTCAACAGCTCGTTCGCCTTCTACTTCTTCATGATCCAGCGCGTGCCCGGCGTCGGCGGACATGCACTCGATGCGCACGCCTACTGGAGCCCGGTTGTATTTCAGATCATCGCCGTGCAGCTGCTCATCGCCACCGCGCTGATCCTGTTGACACTGTGGCGCTTGTACAAGAAGCGCGACTTCACCTGAGGTGACCCCATGGACGCAGTACGGGATATGACTCCGCCGATGCTCGTGGACCCGGCCCCGGCGCTTGCCGAGCTGCAGGGCGTCTGCAAGCAGTATGGCAAGCTCGTGGCACTCGACAGGCTCGATCTCAGCGTACGGCGCGGCGAGCTGCTGGCCCTGCTCGGCCCCAACGGTGCCGGCAAGTCCACCGCGATCTCCCTGTGCCTCGGTCTGACGCCGCCTGACGGTGGCAAGGTAACTCTGCAGGGCCGCTCGCCGCTGGACGTACGGAGCCGCCGCAACGTCGGTGTCATGATGCAGGAAGCCGCGCTGCCACCTGAGTTGCGGGTGCGCGAGGCGGTGGAGCTGGCCTGCAGCTACTACCCACAGCCGCTCTCGCCCGAGGCCGCTCTGGATCTCGCCGGCGCACGCACTCTGGCGCGGCGCCGGTACGGCAAGCTGTCGGGAGGTCAGAAGAGGCAGGTGCAGTTTGCACTGGCTGTCTGCGGCCGCCCGGAGCTGCTGTTCCTCGATGAGCCGACAGTCGGCCTGGACGTGCAGGCGCGCGAAGCGATGTGGCGCACGATTCGCGAGCTGGTCGCCGGCGGCTGCGCAATCGTTCTGACGACACACTATCTGGAAGAGGCCGAGACGCTCGCCGACCGTGTCGCCGTACTCTCCTCCGGACGCCTGATTGCATCGGGAACTGTCGCGGAGATCCGCTCTCTCGTGTCGCGCAAGCAGATCCGCTGCGCTTGCGCAGTGTCTGCAGGCGAAGTGCGGCAGTGGCCGGGTGTCACACAGGCAACTCGCGACGCACGCCATCTGCACATCACCGCAGTCGACGCCGAAAGTGTCGTGCGCCGCCTGCTGGCCGCCGATCCTTGCCTCGCAGATCTGGAGGTCCGACAGGCCGGACTCGCCGAGGCCTTCACCGAGCTCACGAAGGAGGCTGCGTAATGAACGCCTTAGCCATCTCTCATGCCGATTCCAGGACGATGCCCGCGGCGCGACTACTGGGGGCGTATCTCACGGAGATCCGACTGGAACTGCTGCGCCTGACCCGCGCCCCCGTATACGTGATACCGATGGTGCTGCTGCCCCCGGCGCTGTATTTCCTGTTTGCCGTCGTCATCGCCGGAGCCAGTCCCGATGCGAAAGCGCACTCGGCGGACCTCGCGACCTTTTTCTTCACCGGCTTTGCGACCTTTGCGGTGGTCGGACCCGCTCTGTTCGGTGTCGGGTGCTCCATCGCCATCGAGCGCGACCAGGGGCTGTTGCGGCTGAAGCGTGCTCTGCCGGCGCCGGCCGGCGGTTACCTCCTTGCGAAGCTCATCGCGGCGACGACTTTCGGAGCCGCCGCTGCCGGGGCCGTCGGAATGTTGGCGCTCGTGGCCGGCAAGCTCACCCTCTCCCTGGGACAGGTGGCTACCATCCTGGGTGTGCTCGTGGCCGGAACGCTACCCTGTTCCGCGCTCGGGCTCTTCATCGGTACGCGCGTTTCCGGCACGGCCGCTCCCGGGCTGATGAATCTCGTCTACCTGCCGATGCTCTACCTGTCGGGTCTGTTTTTCCCGTTGCCCGCGACACTGCAGTCCTGGTCGGTCATCTGGCCGACGCGGCACATGTACCAGCTCGCGCTCGCCGCCGCACACCTGCCCTTGCCCGGCAAGCTCGATCCGCGCACGTCGCTCGCCGTGTTGCTTGCAATGCTGCTCGTATTCGGCGGCCTGGCAATACGCCGGCTCGCGCGCGTGGGCTGAAGCAGCCGGCAGACGGCTCGCCCGGGGACGGGTCGCCCGGCGACGACACCCCGGGGGCGCCTCGCCCGGCGGCGACTCACCTGCTGGGCAGTCCCTGATCCGCCTGCCGCAGCCAGTCCTCGCGATCCGCGCTCTCCGGCGCCGCCTCGGCCAGCTTGCGCGCTTTCGCATAATTTTCCGCGGCAGCCTGCGCGTTACCCGTCTTCGCCAAGACCTCCGCAAGCGCCAGCAGATTCGGCGGATACTGTGGCTGCAACATCACGGCGTGGCGTGCCCATTCCAGTGCCGAGTCGGCATCTCCTGGCCCGAGGGGCCACGCGGGCGCGCGCAGCAACACCAGCGCACGCACGCGGGACGGCCCCGCATGGTCGTAGGTGGGATCGATGTCCTCGGCGCTGCCAAGATCCCGCAGCATGTCGTTGAGTAGCCCGATGGCGTCCGCCGGATGGGAGCGTGCCTGCAACCCAAGCGCAATGGCGCGGACATACAGACAGGCCCCGATCCGCGGGTTGCGATCGACACAGGCGTTTGCGTTGCGCATGGCGTCATCGGCCAGGTCGCTGCGCACCTTGGAATCCGACTCCCGCTCACTGCGCTGCGAGTCCGCGAGGACCGCCGCAGTGAGATCCGCCACCGTCGCCGATGCAGGTGGCGGCGGCGGAATCGGCGGCTTGCTGGCGCAGGCGCCCAGCGCACAAGCGGCAATGCCGCCGACAAGGAAGCGCCTCACGGCGGCAGCCGCGGCTGCACGAAGCCCATCAGGTCCAGCTGGCTCAATGTGGCGGCCGCGGCCGGGTCGTGCGTCATTTTCAGCAGCCCCGCCTGGAATGCATGCGCGCGCGCAGGCGGCAAACGCGAGTCGACGACGACTATGAAGGCAACAGGCAGCGGCGGGGATTGGGTCACCGTCTTCAGCTGCGACGCGAATGGCAGACTCGACACCGCTGCCGCCTGCGGCTGATCGAGCAAAGCAACAGCCCTTTCGCCCGAGGCGATGCGTCTCAAGGCACTGAGGATCTGTCCAGTCGACTCGATCTTCACATCGGCGGGCAGCGACCACGCTCCGAGGGCCGAGTGCCTGACGAACTCAGGCGCGTAGCCGGCAACACTGAGCACCGTGTAGCCGGCGAGAGAGGGCGGTCCGCTGATGGCGCCGGCCTTCGCCACCAGAGTCCAGCGCTCCTGGGTTCCGGTCGCGGCCACATCCGCTTGCGCGATCGGCGCCAGATGCAGGCTCGCGCCGTGATCGACAAAAAACGGATAAGGCACGAAGGCCAGCACCGCCTCCGAGCTCTGAAGCTTCGCCAGCCCGCCTGCCTCGGTCGGATCGTAGGTCGCCGCGAGAGTGCCGGCCGGCCAGCCCGCGGCCGCCGCGGCGGCCGCCGCACAATTGTCGACGAAGGGTT
>CAZLYG010000310.1:0-6595 GCA_964563075.1 uncultured Steroidobacteraceae bacterium
CCTCGGCCCTTGCCGGCTCGAGGGCACCCAGTCCGGCGACGCCCATGCCGGCCAGAGCCACCGAGCTCATGAAAGTTCTGCGGTCGATCTGTCCGCCGGTCGTGCCCGGCTTGCCGCTGCGTCTGCTCATGCTGGCCACCTTCAGGGGTAAGCAACTTCGGAAAGTGCAAATGGTACGGCCAGCAGGGCCGCTCGTGTGCGGAAACCCATCGGGACGGCCACCCTTTGGGGTGCGGAAGTGCACGGGCCCGAGGCCGGGGAGGAGGATTCGTTGACGCGCGTTCAGGCCCTGCGCACACTTCCGAGTCTTTTCCCCACCCATTGACGCGCATGAGGCAATGCAATGACCGACCAGACCCGCAAGGAGCTTGCGGCGCAAGGCGAGTCGATCCGCCGCAAGGTGCTCGGCTCGAAGTACGTGGACGCCGCTCTCAACAATGCCACCGATTTCAGCCGCCCATTGCAGGAGATGCTCAATGAGTACTGCTGGGGCGCCGGCTGGGGTCGGGAAGGGGGCCTGTCGATGCGCGAGCGCAGCATCATCGTGTTGTCGATTCTGACGGCCCTGGGACGCTCGCACGAAGTGAAGGCGCATACCCGCGGCGCGCTCAATAACGGCATGACGCCGGCGGAAATTGCCAGCGTTTTCCTCCACGCGGCCATCTATGCCGGGGTGCCGGCAGCCGTCGATAGTTTCCGCTCCGCCGCCGAGGTCATTGCCGAACATGGTAAATGAGGCCCCGCCGATCCTGCCGCCGCAGCGGGTCGGCTTCATCGGGCTCGGCAACATGGGCGCGCCCATGGCACGCCTGCTGGCGGCAGCCGGCTATCGCCTGGTGGTCGCCGACGCGGCGCCGGCTGCGGTCGAGCGCTTCCGCCTCCAGGCTGACTGTGAAGCCGCCACGTCTCTGCAGCAGATCGGCGCCACGTGCCGGGTCGTCATCACGATGCTCCCGGACGGGCATGCGGTGCGGCAGGTGTTGATGGGCGAAGCCGGTGTGGTAGCAGGACTGACAGCATCGGCAGGCCCCGCTGCGATCGTCATCGACATGACCTCGGCCTCCCCGGTGGGTACCCGTGCGCTCGGGACCGAGCTCGCCGCTCTCGGAGTCACCTTGCTGGACGCTCCGGTCTCCGGTGGGGTCAGCCGCGCCATCGAAGGCAAGTTGTCCATCATGGCTGGAGGCGATGCAGCCGTGGTCGGCCGCTGCCGGCCCCTGCTCGAGAAGATGGGCCAGGTGTTTCTCACCGGTGCCCCGGGCTCGGGTCACGCCATGAAGGCGCTCAACAACTTCCTGTCGGCGATCAATCTGGCCGCGGCCGGGGAGGCCGTTCTCGCCGGGGAGCGCTTCGGGCTCGATCCGGCCAAGATGATCGAGATTTTCAATGCCTCCACGGGACGCAACACCGGCACCGACAACAAATATCCGAAGTTCGTGCTGTCCGGCACCTACAACTCCGGTTTTGCGCTCGGGCTGATGGCGAAGGATCTGCGCCTGGCTCTGGAGCTGGCGCGTGACACGGGCGTCGCCGCCGATCTGCTGCAGACCTGTGTCAACTTGTGGTCGCAGGCGGAAGGCCAGCTTGGCGGACGGGCCGACAATACCGAGGTGGTCCGATACATTCAGTCCCGTACCTCCCCACCAGGCCAGGCAAATGGCTGAGCCGGAACCGTTCGAGGTCTACGCTATCCGCTACGCCACGGTGGCGCGGCGCGGCACCGAGAATTTCATCGGCGGTGACCCTCACGAGAGGGGGACAATGGACTACTTTGTGTGGCTCGCGCGTAACGCCCGTTTCACCGTGGTCATCGACACCGGGTTCGATGAGCAGGCGGCGAAGCGCCGCAAGCGCGACTACCTGCGATCCCCGGCCGATGGCTTGCGTCTGCTGGGTGTCGATCCCGCTCAGGTGCAGGACGTCATCATCACGCATCTCCACTACGACCACGGCGGCAATCTGCACCTGTTTCCGGGCGCCCGCTTTCACCTGCAGGACCGGGAGATGGCGTACGCCACGGGCCGCTACATGGGCCTGGAATTCTTCCGCTATGCGTATGAAGCGGATGACGTCGTCGGGGCTGTGCGCCTGGTCTACGGCGGTCGCGTGGTGTTCCATGATGGCGAGGGCGAGGTCGTTCCCGGGATGACCGTCCATCATATCGGCGGGCACACCCGCGGACTGCAGGCGGTGCGCGTGTGGACACGAGTCGGCTGGCTCGTGCTGGCCTCCGATGCCGCCCACTATTCGGCCAACATGATCGAGAGCCGGCCTTTCCCGGTGGTCGCCGACGTCACCCAAATGGCGGATGGGTGGCGTAAGTTGCGCACGCTGGCGAGCGCGCCCGAGCACATCGTGCCCGGGCATGATCCGATCGTGATGCGCCAATACCGGGCGCCGGCTCGCGAGCTGGAGGGAATCGCCGTCAGGCTGGACGAGCGGCCGCAGGCAGTGTCGTAAGTTTTGTCGGGGGGCCCCGTGGCTGATCATTATGACATCGTGGCGGTTGGATCCGGGCACAACGGGTTGGTCGCCGCCGCCTATCTGGCGGCTGCCGGCAAGCGTGTCGTGGTACTGGAGCGCAACGCTTGGTTTGGCGGCGGCGTCGTGACGCGCGAGTTGACCGTGCCGGGGTTCCGGCACGATCAGCACTCGATGGCGCACATCTTCATCCAGGGCAACCCGCTCCTGGTCGATGACGAGCTGGGCCTGAAATCCAAATACGGCCTGAAGTACATTTTTCCGGACATTCCCATGCGCTCGATCTTCGAGGACGGGACGACGCTCGCGATGTACCGGGATCGCGAGCGCACTCGCGCACAGATTGCGCGTTTCTCGCAGCGCGATGCTGACGCGTACGTGCGCTTGGCCACTCAGGCTGCCGCGTGGCTGCCGATGATCGCCGCGACACTCTATACGGCGCCCATGCCCATGGGGGCATCTGTGGCCATGATGGATCAGAGCCGCGAAGGACGTGAGCTGTGGCGCATCTCACAGATGAGCACGCACGATCTGTTGTGTAACTACTTCGAGAACGACAAGGTGCGCATGCACTTTGCGCGCATCGCCGGTGAGAATCTGGTCTCTCCGGATGAGAAGGCGACGGCGCTGGGTGTGTTCGTGTTTACCGGATTCCTGGAGGCGTACGGATTCGGCGTTCCGGTGGGCGGCAGCGGCAAGCTCACGGACGCCCTGATCGCCTGCATTCGCGCCAACGGGGGCGAGGTACTGGCGGGAGTGGATGTCGAGCGGGTGCTCGTGACCAGGGGCCGCGCAACGGGTGTACGCAGCAGGGACGGCCGTGAGTTTGCTGCCAAGGACGCCGTGATTGGCGCCATTCACCCCCATCTGCTGGGCGCGATGGTCGAGGGCATCGATCCGGAGGTGGCGCGCGAGGCTGCCGCAACCGAGATCTCCTCCAATGCCTGCATTACCGTGCATGCCGCACTGAAGTCTCCGCTGCGAACGCTGGCAGGGGAGCCGGTCGATGCGGTGATGACCGAGCTGCTCCCGAACGAATACGAGCGGCTGCGGCGCTCATTCGATGACCTGCGCTATGGGCAGTTTTCCAGTTACCCGCTGGTGGGCTTCGGCTCGCTGTCGCAGTTCGATGCCTCACGAGTGCCTGCCGGCAGCGCGACGCTGCATGCCTGGGACTATGTGCCGTACGCGCGTGCCGACAAGCGCAGTTGGGACGACTCGAAGCAGGAGTACGCGCAGCGGATGTTGACCCACATGGGTCGCTTTCTGCGCGGCGTGTCGCCGGACAACATCATTGCCTACCACTGCGACAGCCCGCTCGACATGGAGCGAACCTCGCCGAGCTTCAGGCACGGCGACCTGCACGGGATCTCGACCTCGAGCTACCAGCAGGGGGCGCACCGGCCGACGCCGGAGCTTGGGCAATACACGGTTCCCGGCACGGAGCGGCTCTACCTGGTCGGCCCGTTCCAACACCCGGGTGGCGGCGTATTCGGAGCGGGGCGCGCCACGGCGCAGAAGCTTTGCGAGGACATCGGTGTGGACTTCGACCGGGTGGCCAGCCCCAAGAGCGGACGGCGCGGCCGATGAGCGGGCTCGGTGGAACGAGCGGGCTCGGCGGACCGAGCGGGCCCGGTGGAACGAGCGGGCCTGGTGGAACGAGCGGGCCTGGTGGAACGAGCGGGCCTGGTGGAACGAGCGGGCCTGGTGGACCGAGCGGGCCTGGTGGAACGAGCGGATTCGGCGGCAAGACGGCACTGGTCATCGGTGCTACATCGGGCATCGGGCGCGCCGCGGCAATGGAGTTCGCGGCTGCAGGAGCCAACGTCGTCATTGTCGGCCTGGGGGCAGCCGAGGGCCGTCAGGTAGAGTCCGAAGTCCGCGCGCTGGGCAAGGCAGAAGCGCTGTTCATCGAGGCGGACGTCAGCAGGATGGCCTCGGTACAGACTGCTGTGCAGCGCGCGCTCGAGCGCTTCGGCCGCTTTCACGTTGCCGTCAACAATGCCGGCATCGAGGGCCGCTTCGGTCCCGTGCAGGACGCGACCGCGGATGACTTCGATCGCATCATCGGTGTCAATCTCAAGGGCATCTGGCACGGGCTGAAGTTCGAGATACCCCACATGCTGGCGCACGGCGGCGGCGCGATTGTGAATACATCCTCCAGCGCGGGCGTCACCGGAATCGCCAACATCGCGCTCTACACGGCGAGCAAGCACGCGGTCGTCGGGCTGACCAAGGCGACGGCGCTCGAGCTGGCCAAATCCAACATCAGAGTCAATGCGGTCGCGCCCGGACCGGTCAACACCGGCCTTCTGCACCGCATGATTGCGGGCAAGATCGATGTCGCGAGGATCGCCGAGAGCGTGCCGATGGGACGAATCTCGGAGCCGGAGGAGGCAGCGCGCGCAATCGTCTGGCTGTGCTCGGACGCGGCATCGTTCGTGACCGGTCACACGCTTGTCGTCGACGGCGGCCTCACCGTCGGCTGATGGCGGCCGTGAACAGCTCACGTGCAGCCAGCATTATTTTTAGCGGCCACCCGCGAAGGTGGTTCGCGATGCAGGAGATGGCAACATGATTCAGGCAGACACGCCCAACGAGCGGCTGGTCGTGGATTTTTTCACGAAGCTGAGCACCGGGGACCTCGAGAAGGTCCGCGAGCTGTTCCACGAGGAGGCGACGTGGGAGGCCATGGTGAAGGACATTCCCGGCGTCGGCGTTCATCGCGGCAGGAAAGGCATCGTGGACGAATTCCTCAAGCCGATCCGCGGCATGTTCGCTCCCGGTGACCCGAAGGTGGCCCTCACCTCCATCGCCTCCAAGGGTGCGCTCGTGATTGCCGAAAGCCGCGGATTCGGTCATGTGGCCGACGGCCGCCCCTATGACAACCTGTACTGCTGGGCGATCGAGATCAAAGACGGCAAGATCTTCCGCCTGCGGGAATACATGGACAGCCTGTACATCCACAAGCTGTTCGGTTGAAGCGAACTCAAGAGGACTGCCCCAGTGACGAGCGATAACGGTCTGATCCAGCAGCGTCTGGATCATCTGAAGAAAGTGATCGAGGCGGACGTGGCGCGCCAGCTGTACTACGGCGCGGTGATCATGGTGGCCCGCCACGGACAGGTCGGCATGCACGCGACGATTGGCGCGGAGGATTCCAGAGGGGCAAGGCCGCTGCGCCCCGACTCGGTCTTCAGCATCTTCTCCGTCACCAAGGCCTTCACCAACATCCTGGCATTGCGCGCGATCGAGCTCGGGCAGTTTGCGCTCACCACCAAAGTGTCGGAGGTCATACCCGAGTTCGGTGGCGGCCTGCGCAGCCAGATCACGGTGTTCCATCTCCTCACGCACACCTCCGGTCTGCCGATGGTGTGGTCGCCCAAGCCGGGAATGAACATCGACATCCTCAAGGACATCATCGCAGCCATCTGCGAGAACGTACATTCCACCGAGCCGCCCGGAGAGCACGTGGCGTACTCGCCGCTGTGCAACCAGGCGCTCCTGGGTGAGATGGTGCGCCGGACCGACCGACAAGGCAGATCGTATCGCGATATCGCCAGGCAGGATCTGTTCGAGCCGCTGGCGATGCGCGACACCTCCATCGGGCGGCGCGCCGACCTGAAGGCTCGGCACGTCATTCCCGATATGCGCGGCAACGTCGGTACGACGCACCCGAGCAGCGGCAACCTCGGGCCCAACGGTGCGTTCGAGGAGGAGTTTGCCGAGATGCCCTGGGTCGGGGCGGTGTGTACGGTACCGGATCTGTTCAGGTTCGCGGAAATGCTGCGCCGGGGCGGGACTCTCGACGGCGCGCGCATCCTGTCGCCGCGCACCGTGGCGCTCGCGCGGCAGAACTGGACCGGCGAGAAGCCCAACGAGTTGTACAAGATGCTCGCCCACAAGCGAGGCTGGGAGCCCTCACCAGCCTACATCGGGCTTGGGTTCTCCCTGCGGGGAACCGCTATCTGCCACCATCAGTTCGGCACGCTGACCTCGCCTGGCACGTTCGGCAACTACGGTGCCGGCAGCGCGCTGTACTGGGTGGACCCGGAGCTGGATCTGACATTCGTGTGCCTCACCGCCGGTGTGATGGAGAGTAACGACAACATCG
>CAZLYG010000311.1:0-6592 GCA_964563075.1 uncultured Steroidobacteraceae bacterium
TTTTCGCTTCCCTGCTGATCTGTCAGCGCGAGGTGGTCAGAACCACGGTGTCGCGATCCCGCCGTCCCTTGCAGTGGCTCACTTCGATTACGCGGGCCGAGCACTCGAGTATCGAGCCCGCGGTCCTCGACTCTGAGATTGAGCAGCTCCCGGACTTGAGTGGGTACCTCAAGTTTGCATCCACCCCAGACTGGTTCCGCGTGCGCCTCTCCCCCGAGATATCCGCCGTGAAGCCTCACACCCGCAGCACGTTCGAAGAGCAACGCATGTCGATGACACCCGCAGGATCAGATCAACGCCAGATCGGACACGCGGAGACTCATGCCTCGGGCGAGCGGAGCGTTCCGGATTGAGGGAATCCCTCAAAAACGGACGAGTAGGACAGGGACATGTACTCTCGCGCACTCCTCTTGCAGTGGGATGCCGCTGCCGCCGCACTCGGGCTTGTGCTCGCAGTGGCTGTTGGATCGCTGCTGCGATTGCGAGACTCGCACGCATATCGCCGCGGCTCACTCGTACTCGTTGGAGCGAGGGCCCGGCGCGAGCGCCGATCGCGCGGTAGACGCTACGGTGCAGATGCCCTAACACTGGCAGGCGTTTCACTGGCGCCCCTGGATGAAACGAAACACTTCAAGCTGATTGGCACGACGGGAACCGGAAAGTCGACTGCCATTCAGGAACTGCTCGGCGCCGCCCTGAAGCGCGGTGACAGAGCCATCATTGCGGATCCCGACGGCGGCTACCTCGCTCGCTTTCACGCTCGTGAGGACGTCATCCTCAATCCGTTCGAGCCGGGCTCCCGGAAATGGGACCCGTTCGGCGAAATTCGCGAAAGCTATGACGTAGAGATGCTCGCCGGCAGCCTAATGCCCGGCGGGGAGGATTCATCCGGTCGCGAGTGGCGTAGTTACGCGCGGACGTTCTTCACTGCGGTCGCACGGCGGTGCTTTCAGGAGGGCAGGGACGACGTGGCGGAGCTGTGGCGACTGCTGCTCATCGCTCCCATTGCCGAGCTCTATCCTCTGGTTGCCGGCACTCCCGCACAACCTTTTCTCGAGGCCGACAACGCGCGGATGTTCGGGTCGATTCGCTCTGTGGCGGGGTCGGCCTTGGCTGCTCTCGAGCATGTGGCCGCGCAACGCGGCGGTGCACGATTCTCCGTTCGACAATGGGTGCGGGACGGGCGCGGAGTCCTGTTTCTTCCCTATCGGGCGACACAGATCGCCGCACTGCATTCGGTCATCGCAACCTGGCTGCGGCTGGCGATCTTCGAGGCCATGAACGGGCGCGAGCAGGATCGGCGCCTGTGGCTGATCGTCGATGAGCTCGACGCCCTCGGGCCCATCGATGGACTGAAGGACGCTCTGGCGCGGCTGCGCAAGTTCGGCGGCCGCTGCGTGTTGGGATTTCAGTCGGCGGCCCAGGTGTCGAGCATCTACGGAGCCGACGCGCAGACGATCATCGAGAACTGCGGCAACACGCTCGTGCTGCGCTGCTCGAGCAGCGAGCATGGCGGTACGTCCCAGTTTGCTTCCCGGCTGATCGGTGACCGGGAGGTGGTGCGCCGCCAGAAGTCCCGAGGCCGGGACATGCAGGGACTGTTCTCCGCCGGCGGGGCTCGGCGATCTACGCACGTGAACGAGCAGTACGTGACGGAGGCGGCCGTCATGCCTTCCGAGCTCGAGCAGCTCCCGGATCTGAGCGGCTACCTCAAAGCCGCCTCCTCACCTGCGTGGCTGAAGGTTTCCCTCGCGCGGTAGCGCAGCGGCGGCGTGACAGGACCACGGCAATGGCGATCTTCCGCCTGGATATCCAGTCGCTCGGGCGCAGCGCAGGCCGAAGCGCGACCAACGCAGCGGCCTACAGGGCTGGAGAACGGATTCGCGACGAGCGTACCGGAAGGACTCATGACCACACTCAACGCACCGACGTGCTGCACAAAGAGATCGTGCTGCCATCGGCATTCGTCGGGGCAGAACCCACCTGGTCACGCGATCGCGCCACCTTGTGGAACCACGCGGAAGCGGCCGAGAAGCGCAGCAACTCGCGCGTGGCGCGCGAATTCCAGGTGGCGCTTCCCGCTGAGCTGTCCGATCAACAGCGGCTGCAGCTCACGAGGGCGTTCTCGCGCGAATTGGCCGACCGCTACAACGTGGCTATCGACACGACAGTTCACGCACCGCGGGAGGGAGGGGATGCGCGGGCGTACCACGCCCACCTGCTTGCGACCACTCGGGAAGTGACGGCTCGAGGGCTCGGGCCGAAGGCAAGCCTGGAACTGGGAGACAAACAGAGACAGCAGCGCGGTCTGCTCGCCTCGCCCGATGAATACAAGGCCCTGCGCGGGCGCTGGGCCGACCTCACCAACCAGGCTCTGCGCGAGGCCCACATCGATGCGCGGGTGGACCATCGCAGCCTGGCGGCGCAGGGTATCGATCGCGAGCCCGGTCCAAGTATTCCGCACCGCTTCGTGGCCATCGAGCGTCAGGGCGTTCGGTCGACCGTGGCCGAGCAGATCCGCGAAAACTATCGCCAGCGCGTGCAAGCCCGCGCGGCTCGAGCTGTCGATCTCGAGGAGGTACGCAGTCGCGCGGTGCATGCCTGGTTGCAGTACAGGGACAAACAGCGCACGCCGCCCACCGAGCAGGCGTCCCGGGAGGCGGAAAAAACCCGCGACAACGAAAGGAGCCGCGATAACGACTATTCCCTTTGAGCGAGCGACTCTTCCCGGCGAACGACTTCCCCGTTGACCCTCCCAGCTCGATGGCCCTAGCATCCGCCGCACGTCACGGGAGGGAAGCGCTGATGCGTCTGCGAATCTTGGCTGTTCTCGGTCTGACCGCCGTGCAGGCCACCTGCCTTGCCGCCAGTGACGCTTCGATCACCGACAACCGAGTCGAGAAGCTGCTGCACGCGCTGACTCTGGAAGAGAAGATCAGCCTGATCAGTGGTACCGGATTCGGCACGCACCCCATTGCGCGATTGGGAATCCCTGCATTCCAGATGAGCGATGGCCCTCTCGGGGTGCGAGCGTTGGGACCCTCGACGGCCTTCGCTGGGGGCGTAGCGCTTGCGGCTTCCTGGGATACAGAGCTCGCGCACGAGATCGGCACGCAGATGGGACGAGATGCCCGCTCCCGTGGCATACAGTTCGTGCTCGGCCCTGCGGTGAATATCTACCGCGCTCCCATGAACGGCCGCAACTTCGAGTACATGGGCGAAGACCCCTGGCTTGCCTCCCGCCTGGTCGTGAACTACGTCGAGGGCATCCAGAGTCTCGATGTCAGCGCGACCATCAAACATTTCGCGGGTAACAACTCCGAGTTCGCGCGACACACATCCAACTCGACCATCGACGAGCGCACGTTGCGCGAGATCTATCTGCCGACGTTCGAAGCGGCGGTGAAAGAAGCTCATATCGGTGCCGTGATGAGCTCCTACAACCTGCTGAACGGGGAGCGGACGACGGCAAATCCTCATCTCATCCGTCAGATCCTCAAGGGCGATTGGGGCTTCGGGGGCGTCTACATGTCAGACTGGGGCGCCACTTATGAGGGTGTCGCTGCCGCGAATGCGGGGCTGGATCTGGAGATGCCCACCGGCCACTTCATGAATGCGCAGACACTGCTTCCGGCGGTGCACAACGGAGTCGTCAGTGAGGCGGTCATCGACGATAAGGTCCGCCGCCTGTTGAGTCTCGCCGTCCGCTTCGGCTGGATGGACGGTCAACCCCCTGATCTGTCGATCTCCCGTGACAACCAGGAGGGTCGACAGATCGCGCACAGGAGTGCGCTCGAGAGCGCGGTGCTGCTGAAGAACGATTCGAACCTGCTGCCGCTCGATCTCAACAAGGTTCACACCATCGCAGTGATCGGCCCCAACGCGTACCCGGCAGTGACACAGGGTGGCGGCAGCGCCCACGTGGCCTCGTTCGAGCCGGTGAGTGTCCTGCGGGGCCTGAGTGACAAGTTCGGAACGGCCAGGACGGTCACCTACGCGCAGGGCGTTCCAACACTGAGGACGCTGGCCCTGCGCACGGTTTTCACGACTGAGAAAGGTGGCAAGGTGGGCGGTGTTACGCTGGAGTCGTTTCCGGATGCCACCTTCTCCGGAGCGCCCAAGGTATCGGTGACCGAGCGGACATTCGCCACCGGTGCGGCAGGTTTCGGCGGCGATCCGGATCTGCTCACGCTCTCTAACGTGCTACCGCCAGAGCGTGCAGCGCAGTTGCTGGCGCCGCTGACCGAGGCAGCCAACGGGCGTACCTTCGAGCGCTGGACCGGGTGGTACGAGGCCAGCGGGTCCGGTCCCTACACGATTTTCGTACAGGACACCGGCGGCTACCGCCTGCTCATCGACGATGAAGTGGTCATCGACTCGGCCCACATTCCGAAGGCTATCGTGCGCCAGACCCGGCGCGATCTGAGTCCCGGCTCCCACAAAGTCGTGCTGGAGCAGATGGCGGGTCCGGATGTCGGGCGCGTGTTCATGCGTGTCGGCATCGTGAAACAGGCCGAGCTCGTCGACCCCATGGCCAGGGAGCTGGCGGCGAGAGCCGACCTGGTCGTGGTGCCGGTGGGTTTTGCCGAGGACATCGAAAGCGAGGGCGGCGATCGCGAGTTCGGCCTGCCGCCCGGACAGAACGAGCTCATCGAAGCGGTAGGCGCCGCCAATCCGAACACCGTCGTGGTGATCAACGCCGGCGGTGCCGTGGATGTCGAGCCCTGGATCGGCTCTGTCAAGGCGGTGATCCAGGCCTGGTATCCCGGGCAGGAGAGTGGCTCCGCGCTCGCGGAGCTGCTGACCGGCGAGGCCGACCCTTCCGGCCGCCTCCCGATTTCCTGGGAGCGCGCCATCACGGATGATCCCACTTTCGCCAATTACTACTACAACGATCCCATGCATCCTGACCGGATCGTGTATCGCGAAGGTGTATTCGTGGGCTATCGTGGCTTCGAGCACATGGGGGTCAAGCCTCTGTTTGCCTTCGGCTTCGGGCTGTCATACACCTCGTTCAAGTACACGGATTTCGCTGTGAAGCCCGCGCCCGCTGGCGGACCCGATCTCTACGTTGTGACCTTCAACGTGACGAATGCGGGCGCACGCGCGGGGGCGGACGTTGCCCAGGTGTACGTTGGCGCCCGGTCGCCAAGGGTGCCGAGGCCCTTGCGGGAACTGAAGGGCTTCCAACGAGTGGAGCTCGAGCCAGGTCAGACAAAACCGGTTTCGCTCACCCTGAACGCGCGCTCATTCGCCTACTACGACGTGAAGTCATCCCGCTGGCGTGCGGACGCAGGCGAGTATCACGTGGAGCTGGGGCGCTCCAGCGAGGACATCCAGGCGAGCGTGTCTGTCAAACTACGGCACACCATACGGATCGCTCCTGGGGACTGAGCGCAACACGAAGCGCTATCGCAGCACGTGGCGGGCCGGCTAGGATGTCGGACCTTGAAGTCGAGGGCCCGCCGCACGCCATGAAAACGTTCAAGTACTACGACCTCATCCTGGGTGCCTATGTGTGCATCCTGCTGTGCGCCAACCTGATTGGGCCGGCGAAGCTCACCACCTTGCACCTGCCGGTCGTGGGCTCGGTCACCTTCCTGGCCGGTGTGCTGTTCTTTCCGATCTCCTACCTGTTCGGCGACATTCTGACGGAGGTCTATGGCTACGCACGCGACCGTCGGGTCGTGTGGGCGGGATTCGGTGCCCTGGTGTTCGCCGCGTTCATGGCGACGGTCGTTGTGAACCTGCCTGCCGCTAATGGCTGGCACGATCAGGGGGCCGTGGAGACCATCTTCGGCAATACCTGGCGCATCGTCATCGCTTCCATCGCCGCTTTCTGGTGCGGCTCGTTCGTCAACAGCTACGTCATGGCGAAAATGAAGCTGTGGACCAACGGACGCTGGCTGTGGACGCGCACCGTCGGCTCCACGCTCTGCGGCGAGCTCGTGGACTCCGCACTGTTCTATACGATTGCCTTTGCGGGCCGCTGGGAGCTCAACCAGCTCATTGCGGTGACGATGACGCAGTATGTTCTGAAGTCCGGCTGGGAAATCCTCGCCACTCCGCTCACCTACTGGGTGGTCGGATCACTGAAGCGCGCCGAGCACGAGGATTACTACGACCGCCACACCAACTTCACTCCCTTCTCGCTCAAGGCTTGAGGTTGATGGGTTTGCCCGTCACCGGATGAGGATAGTGAAAGGGCATGACCACGGCCTGAGGCCAGCGTGCCGGCGGCGGGCCCACCTCATCGGGGCCCCGCGGATTCTGCGGGAAGGGTACGGCGTAGTTGCTGACCATCAGCGGCGCCGCTGCGGAGTGTGCCCAGCCGGTTTCGTAGTTCGCCTGATACACGACCCGGTAGTTGAACAGCTTGAACTTCCAGACCCCGTCCTCCTTCACGTACTCGTTCTCGTAGATCCCCGCTTCCCAGAACTGACGGGGAATCTGCGGCGGGGCATCCTTCTTGGTCTCGTGCACACCGCCCTGGAGGAAGGTACGGAAGCGGCCGTATGCGGTGCGGCCGTCGGGAGCTATGTCGACCACGTCCTGCGCAATGATGTGCTCGAAGAGCATGCCATCCACAGGG
>CAZLYG010000312.1:0-4224 GCA_964563075.1 uncultured Steroidobacteraceae bacterium
GAACACCGAGAACTGGGGTATCAAGGTGGCAAACGTCGAGATCAAGGACGTCGATCTCGACGAGACCATGGTGCGCGCGATGGCGAAGCAGGCCGAGGCAGAACGCACCCGTCGCGCGAAGATCATTCACGCGGAAGGTGAGGCCCAGGCGGCGCAGCAGCTCGTCTCCGCCGCCCAGTCGCTGGCGCAGCAGCCAAGTGCCATGCAATTGCGCTACCTGCAGACTCTCGCCGACATCTCTCACGAGCGTACCCAGGTCATTGTCTTCCCCTTGCCGCTCGATCTGATCAAGCCGCTGCTCGGCGGCGATCGCAACACCTGAAGAATCCGCAATGGACGGACGCAGAACACTCGCCGTGGCGGGTTTGCTACTGGCGCTTGCCGTCGCTTTCGGCGCCTTCGGCGCGCATGGCCTGAGGAGCCTGCCTCCGGAGCGGCTGCAGGTCTACGAGACAGCGGTTCGGTATCACTTCTTCAACGCGCTCGGGCTGCTCGGCATCGGGCTGGCCCTGCGCTCTGTGGACGCCGCGCTGCTGCACTGGGCCGCGTGGCTGGTGCTGGTGGGTATCGTGCTGTTCTCGGGCAGCCTGTATGCGCTCACATTCAACGCCCCTCGCATGCTGGGTGTCGTGACACCCATCGGCGGGCTCGCTCTGATTGCAGGGTGGCTGACCTTTGCTGCCAGCTTCCTGCGGACATGACAGGTTAAGGAGATCGACGGATGATCAGAACAGGCATGGTGAGCCTGCTGTGCACGGTGGCACTGCTCGGCTGCACGCACGCACCTTCGCAATCTGCTGCCGGTGGCAGTACTGCGCCGCCGCAGAAGCACGCTGAGTATGGCGCATTTGGCCTGGATCTGAGCGAGCACGATACGACAGTGAAGCCGGGCAATGACTTCTTTCAATACGCCGATGGCCACTGGCTGCAGACGAACAGCATCCCCGCCGACCGTGCAAGATGGGGCGTATTCGATGAGCTGGACGAGCGTGCGCGGGAGGACCTGCGGCAGATCGTCGAAGCGCTTCCGGCAGACGCACCTCACGGGAGTCCGGAGCAGAAAATCCGTGACTTCTATCGGAGCTATGTCGATACGGCCGCTATCGAGCGAGCTGGGCTGTCCCAGGCGCAGCCGGCACTGCAGACTATCGATTCAGCGCACACGTACGAAGAGCTGTCGCGGATCATCGGCAGCCGCGATCTGGACGTGAAGGCACCCATCGCGGTCTATATCAGCACCGATCCGAAAGACCCCGATCGATACACTGTGTTCGTCACGCAAAGCGGCCTGGCAATGCCTGACCGCGAGTACTACCTCAAGGATGACCCGGTATACGTCGCGTTGCGCCAGAAGTATGTCGCGCACGTGCAGCGAATGTTGACCCTTGCCGGCGATCACGATCCTGCCGCCGACGCAAGGTCCGTCCTGGAGATTGAAACCGGCATCGCCCGACTGCACTGGCCGGCCGCCAAGCGGCGCGAGCGCGATCTCACCTACAACCCGCGCACCCGGCAGCAGCTGGAAGATCTCGCTCCGGGTTTCGCCTGGGGGCCACTGCTGGGGGCAGCCGGGTTGCAGGACCAGCAGCAGTTCATCGTCCGCGAGCTCGACGCGGTGGAGGGACTGTCCAAGCAGTTCCGCAGCGTGCCGGTCGCGCAGTGGCGCGCCTACTTCACGTATCACTACCTTGCCGGCATCGCGGATGTGCTCCCGAAGGCTTTCGATGAGGAGAAATTCGACTTTTACGAGCGCACGTTGCACGGGCAGCAGGCACAGCAGGAGCGCTGGAAGCGCGCGATTGCCGCACTCGACTGGGGCTTGGGGGAAGCTCTTGGCCAACTCTACGTTGCCCAGCATTTCCCGCCTGCGTCCAAGGAGAAGGTACTCGCGCTGGTGGAGAATCTGCGAGCGGCGTATGCGTATGACATCCAACATCTGGCATGGATGGGCCCGGCAACCAAGAAACTCGCCCTGGAGAAGCTCGCTGCTTTCCATCCGAAAATCGGCTACCCGGATCACTGGCGCGACTACTCGGCTCTGGAGATCCGTCCGGGCGATGCCTTTGGCAACTCACAGCGTGCCGATGAGTTCGAGTGGTGGCGCCAACAGGCGCGGCTCGGCAAACCGACGGACCGCGGCGAATGGAGCATGACGCCGCAGACCGTCAACGCCTACTACAACCCGACTTTCAACGAAGTCGTGTTCCCGGCGGCCATCCTGCAGCCGCCGTTCTTCGACCCCAACGCCGACGATGCGGTCAACTATGGCGCGATCGGCGCCGTCATCGGACACGAGATGGGCCATGGCTTCGATGATCAGGGCGCGAAGTCGGATGCACGTGGGGTGCTGCGCAACTGGTGGCAGCCCGAGGACGAAGCGGCGTTCAAGAAGCTGGTGAGCCGGCTCGCGGACCAGTACTCGGAGTACGTCGTCTTCCCGGACCTGAAGGTCAACGGCCGGCTCACCCTCGGGGAGAACATCGGGGATCTCGGCGGTGTGGGTGTTGCCTACGCGGCCTATCACCGCTCCCTGAACGGCCGCAAGCCGCCCGTGCTCGATGGACTCACCGGTGACCAGCGATTCTTTCTCTCCTGGGCGCAGGCGTGGCGGACTCTCAATCGCGACGAGCAGCTGCGTTCGCAGGTGATGAGCAATCCGCACAGTCCGCCGAAGTTCCGAGTCAACGGTGTAGTGCGCAACGTCGATGCCTGGTATGCGGCGTTCGACGTGAAGCCTGGAGACAAGCTGTACCTGCCGCCTCAGGAGCGGGTGCGCATCTGGTGAAGTCCTGGCCCAGCACGGGCCGGCCCGTCATGGGCGGCCTGCCGATCGAGGCGGTAATTCCTGCACTGCTCGAGGCGCTTGGAGCGAACCGATCCGCCGTGCTGCAGGCACCTCCGGGCGCGGGCAAGAGCACCGTCGTGCCCCTCGTGCTCCTGGAGGCGGAGTGGACGCGCGGCAAGCGGATCATGATGCTGGAACCACGCCGACTCGCGGCAAGGGCGGTGGCGCAACGAATGGCGCACACCCTGGGGGAGAGTGTCGGTCGAACAGTCGGTTATCGGATGCGAATGGATACTCGTGTGTCGCGCGAGACTCGCATCGAGGTCGTGACCGAAGGCGTGCTGACACGCATGCTGCAAACTGACCCGGCCCTCGAAGATTTCGCTCTGGTCATCTTCGACGAGTTCCACGAGCGCAGCCTGCAGGCGGATCTCGGCCTCGCCCTCACGCTCGACTCGCGAGAGAGCCTGTCGTCGGATCTCAAGATTCTCGTCATGTCAGCGACCCTGGACGGCGAGGCCGTCTCAAAATTGCTGGACGATGCCCCGGTCATCACGGCCGAGGGGCGCCTGTTTCCGGTGGAATCGCGATACGCCGGGAAAGGGATGCCGATACTTCCTGGTGGCCTGGCCGCGCGGGGACCCGCGGGGGGCATCGAGACGCCGGAGAAGATCGTGGCGCAGATCGTTCGGCGTGCTTTGCGTGAAGAAGAAGTCGGTGACGTTCTGGTCTTCCTGCCTGGCGCGCGAGAGATTCGACGGGTGCAGTCGCTGCTTCAGTCGAGTGGTCTCGACGGATCAGTACAGGTACGGCCGCTTTTCGGCGAGCTGTCGGGTGAGGAGCAGGATGCGGCTCTGCTGCCGGCGCCATCCGGTGTGCGCAAGGTTGTGCTGGCAACCAACATTGCAGAGACCAGCCTGACGATCGAGGGCGTCCGTATCGTCGTCGACTCCGGTCTCGTGCGGCGGTCCGTGTTCGACGCTTCCACAGGCATGAGTCGGCTTGAGACTCAGCGCATTTCCCGGGCCTCTGCCGAGCAGCGACAGGGCAGGGCGGGGCGCCTCGGGCCAGGTGTCGCGTATCGTGCGTGGAGCGAGGGGTCGCAGCGCAGCCTCGCCCCTTTCTCATCCGCGGAGATAGTCGACGCTGATCTTGTTCCATTGGCTCTTGAGCTTGCGCGTTGGGGCGCTCGCGAGGCTAGCACCCTGCGTTGGCTCGATTTGCCTCCGGCGGCAACGCTTGCGAGCGCACGCGATTTGCTCGTTCACCTGGGTGCGCTGGATGCTGATGGACGCATCACGCCGCACGGCCGTGAGATGGGCGAGCTCGGGGTGCACCCGCGACTGTCTCATATGTTGCTGCGTGCACATGAGATTGGGTGTTTGCCGGTCGCGGCTGAACTGGCTGCCTTGCTGTCGGATCGCGATGTGCTGCGCGGC
>CAZLYG010000312.1:4234-6563 GCA_964563075.1 uncultured Steroidobacteraceae bacterium
CGCGGCTCGTCGGGCTCGCGGGATGCCGATATCACGACTCGCGTCGACGTACTTCGAGGTGGTGGCGCTGCCGTGGCGGCGCAAGCCGATCGGTTTGGACTGCAGCGTGCACGGAATGTTGCGCGAGAGCTTGTGCGGCAGGTGGAGGCTCGCACGGGTGCATCGGCGACCGCTCCTGGGTCGGGTGCGCAACTGGCCCACGGCGCAGGTGCGTCAGGCGCCGCTTCGTCAGGCCCGCAGGTGGCCCGCCGCGCGGGGTCGCTGCCGGCGGACGCGCGCTCGTATGGCCACGCCGTGGGGCCGGGCGCGACAGTCGCCCGCCGCGCGGGTTCGCCGCCGGCAGACGCGCGCTCGTATGGCCACGCCGCGGCGACAGGCGCACGCCGCGAGATCGATTACGCAGGCATTCTGCTCGCGTTCGCCTATCCGGACCGCATCGGCCGCCGCCGTTCTGGGTCGCACGGCGTTTACACCCTCGCGAATGGTCGCGGGGCTCAGTTCGACGAGGCGCAGCCCTTGGCGAAACAAGAGCTGATCGTCGCAGTGGACCTTGATGACACCGATCGCGATGCTCGCATTCTCCTGGCCGCGTCCATCGATCGCGCAGACCTGGAGGAGTACATGCCCGAGCGCCTGCAGCGGAGCGAATCGATCGAGTGGAACTCGCGCGATCAAGCGGTTATTGCGCGGCGCCTAGTGACGCTTGATGCGATCGTGTTGGAAGAGAAGCCGTTGCCCAGCGTACCGGCGGAAGCCGCCAGGACCGCCATGCTCCAGGGGATCCTCGAGCTGGGCATCGAAGCGCTGCCATGGACGCGGGATGCGCGCAATCTCCAGGCGCGCATCGAATTCGCGCGGCGCTACGCTCGTGAGGGCGTTTCTGCTGACAGCCGCGCCGACACGGCCGGCGATCCTCCTTGGCCGGAAGTATCAGATGCTGCTCTCGCACGGTCGCTCGAAGAGTGGCTCGCGCCGTGGCTGGAAGGCATCACGCGACGCGAGCACCTTGCGCGCTTGTCGATGGCCGACACTCTGCGGGGCCTGCTGAGCTGGGACCAACAGCGCGAGCTGGAGCGACTGGCTCCTTCTCACCTGCAGGTACCGAGCGGATCCAACGTCCGCGTCGACTATCTTGACGAGAGCGCTCCGGTCGTGTCGGTAAGACTGCAAGAGGTCTTTGGCCTGCAGGAAACGCCGCGCATTGGCAATGGGCAGGTCCCCATTACTTTCAAACTGCTATCACCCGCACAACGTCCGGTGCAGGTGACACGTGATCTGGCTGGATTCTGGCGGGGTAGCTATGCGGACGTGCGCAAGGACATGCGCGGCCGGTACCCGAAGCATTACTGGCCCTCTTTACAAGAACTTGACGACATCCAAAAGAAGTGATGCGGAGCTGCCGGGGTTATGGAAAGGGGCTCAATGGGGGGTTCCTGGTGAGCCGAACACCGAGCACGGAAACCAATCAAAATCAGTTCCTTACCCAAGATGCGTCCAAGAGGTAGAATCATCGTTCACCAAGACGCGAACGCAGCCGTAGACTTTTACCGTGACCACAGCATTCCCTCTCACCCGATTCCGTTCAAGCCTGGCCACACTCTATGGGTCGAGGCTCGAGCGAGTCGTGCTGTACGGCTCGCGTGCCCGAGGCGATGCACGGCCAGACTCTGACTACGATGTGGCGGTTTTCCTGAGAGATCTCGGCGACCGCTGGCAGGAGATCGACCGTCTGACGCGGCTTAGCGCGGACATTCTCGATGACACTGGAGCTGTCATCAACGCGCTGCCCTTCAACGCTAGCGCCTACCGCGAACGCACTCCCTTGATGCACGAGATTCGCCAGGATGGCCGCGACCTGTGAAACCGGAGGTCGGGAGCTTTCTGGCTAAGGCAAGGAAATCGCTGCTGGAGGCCCGAGCGGTCATCGGGATCAACCTCACGGAAGCTGCCGGCCGGGCCTCCTACTTTGCCGCCTATCACACTGCGCAGGCGTTGATCTTCGATCGCAGGATCGCAGCGGCAAGGTTGCTAAAACCCACAGCGGCGTACGCAGTGAGTTCAGTCGGCTCACCAAGGACGATGCCGCCATCGAGCGGGAGTTCTCTATCTTCCTCGGTCAAGCCTACATGTTCAAGGTTATCGCCGATTACGAAATCGAGCCCCGCGGTATCCTGCCTCGCGAGCGCGTCCAGCAGGCGATCACCACTGCTGCGCGATTCATCGACCACGTCACAGCGCTTGTTCAGCTCCCAACCGCTCCAACGCCCGAAACAACTTCCGATCCCCCAGCTTAGCCGGCGTGAGGGAATCATGTAGGAGTCCTCCGTGG
>CAZLYG010000313.1:0-6546 GCA_964563075.1 uncultured Steroidobacteraceae bacterium
GATTGACCGTGCCTTCATCTCGGCGATGCTCGATGATCCGGGGGCAATGACCCTCGTATCGACGATCATTTCGCTGGCGCACTCCCTGAAGCTGACTGTTGTCGCGGAGGGTGTCGAGTCGGAGGAGCAGGCGAAGTTCCTGCGGCTCCTTCGCTGCGATCAGATGCAGGGATACCTCATCAGCAAGCCCATGCCGTTCGAGGACATGTTAGCCTATCTCGCCAGGAGCCGCACGGCCGCAGTGACGTGAGTCAGCTCAGCTCGGTCCCGGTCCGCCCTGGGCCGAAGAGATTCAGATCCATGGCCATTCGGATCAACTGCGCGAGTGAACGTGAGCCAGTCTTTTCCATCACACGGGAACGATGGAGTTCGACGGTCCGCTGACTGAGTTGCAGGTCCGAAGCCATCGCCTTGTTCGATCTTCCCGCCATCAGGAGCATCAAGACATCCCGTTCCCGCGGCGTCAGAGTCGCAAATCTCTGCAGCATCTCGTCCCGCTTCTGCAACGCAGCACGATTGGCAGCATCGCTCTCCAGAGCCTTGCGCACGTGGGTGAGCAGGCTGTCGTTTCCGACGGGCTTCTGCACGAAGTCAAACGCGCCCTCGCGCATGGCTTCGACCGCCATCGGCAGATCGGCGTTCCCGCTCACGAAAATAACCGGGACCATGGCGCCCAGAATATTCAGTCGTCGTTGCAGCTCGAGGCCGGTCATGCCGGGCATCTCGATGTCCAGCAGGAGGCAACCGGGTTGATACGGATCGTACCCATCCAAAAAGGCTTCTGCGGAGTTGACGCTGCTACACGTGATGCCGGCATCGGTGAGAACCGCGTAAAAGTAGCGGCGCGTTGTTTCGTCATCGTCGATGATATAGACGACTGGTATGAACTCAACCATGGTCCCACCTCGCGACTGACCTGTCGCATGCAGAGCATCTTCTCTGCATCAGATCACGTTTGCATCTCCGGACGCTGCAGCGCGTCGCTTGGTGCATGACAATAGTCCAATGTGACGGCGAGCGAAAAGCCAAATAGTCGTTCCGTGCGCCAGGCCCGCTTCGTTGCACCGTAGCGGTGAACGTGGTGGGCAGTGAGGGCGCGTCGATTTCGGAAAGTACGGACGTGCACGCATCCCGGATCCGTGCTCGAGGGCTACTGCCGTCCGGCCGGGCGCGTATAGCATTTCGAGCCACGGACACCGCGGATTTCCGAGAGTCCTCGGGTCGCATCGAGGCTCGAGAAGACTGTCGGCCATCGTGTCCACTTTTGAGCCTGTGGGGCGCTCGTCTGATCGGCCGCTTTGCCGATTGAACGCCGCCAGGCTCATGGGTCGATGTGAAGCGCACGGGCCGACGCGGCGGGGAAGCACAGATTCTGCGCCGGCCCGTGTGCTTAGCTCGCCGGTCGCGCTGAGTTGGCCGGATCTATGGCGGCGTTGCCTCACCGCGGCCCTCATTATCCCAGGGTGTCCCCTCCAAGCCTCTTGCTCCCGAGCGCTTATAACACCGGAACCCGCTTCGTGCGGCGCACACGACAATCGCGTAGCGGTCGTTGCCGAGCCACGGAAACTACGAACGTGCGCGTGTCGCGCTTCAGCGGACCGCTCCTTCATCGCATTCGTGTGCTGCCGACAAGCAAGGACAGATGCAGTGACCGGTTCGAATGGGAGTCTCGTGAAGAGGATGAACAAAGCGATGCCCACGTCGCGCCAGATCGGCTCAGGCTCGCAGCCGCCCACTCGCTGCGTGAGGCTGCCGGCAAACTGCACGATTCGTGAAATCGCAGGGTTGCACGCCTGCTTGCGTACCGCACTGCGCAAGGATTCGCTGGACGGTTCCGCCGTTGAGCGCATCGACTCGGCAGGGATAAAGCTCCTCGCCGCCTTCGTTCGCGAGCGGCGCGCCGCGGGTTGCCAAACCGACTGGACCGCCGCCTCGAGCGTATTGAGTGAGGCCGTACTGCGGGTCGGCCTGGCGACCGCCATCAATCTGCCTGTGGGCCGCTGACCCGACAGGTACGTAGCCGCCCTGATCCCTGCCGACGATCGGCTGAGGAATCCCCGCCCCTGGGGATTTGAAAGTCGAATCCGTCACAGCTGCGGCTTGTACCAACTTGGTGATTCAGGTGGACGCGATAGGGTAAATCCGGACCCGGCGCTCTGATTCTGGTTCTGATTCCTCCAGGTCGAGCCATTTCGGTCGGAGCGTCGGGTCCGATTTGGGGGGGGCACCATGTTACGAGTCTTTGTTGAGCGCTCCAGAGCCGAGCCGCTGCGAATGACCATCCTTGCGATTTCGTTCACGGCCACGATGGCTGCAGCGGTAGTCGTGCCCCGGCAGATGCGCGCGGTATTCAACGGAACTCGCGTGGCGGATCCGAGCATTGCTGTATCGGATCGTATCCCGCACTGGAGCAGGAACGATCGTGGCGCCGGGCAACTGGGTGCTCGCTCAGGCCTGTCGACAATTGCGTGTATGCCGGACTGCCAGGCTGACGGTGCCATTGATGGCCGTCAACCCGGCGTCGCCGGCGCCGGCAAGCCGGTCTCGAGGTTAGGGCCGTAAGTCAGGATCTCTGCACATCGCCTATCGCCACGGCCGGCTGCGCATGCAAGCCGTCAAACCATCGATCCAGCTCCGACAGCGCCATCGGCCTCGCATACAGATACCCCTGCATTAGCGTCGCGCCGAGATCCGTCAGGCGACGTTGCTGCAACACCGTTTCGACCCCTTCAATTACGACGTCCATTCCAAAGTCGCGCCCGATCGACAAGGCCGCCGCGATGATCGTCTCTCCGCCCTTACCCAGGGAGCTCACGAAAGTGCGATCCACCTTGATGGAATCCGGCCGGAAGTGCTGCAGATAGGCGAGAGAGGAGTAACCCGTCCCAAAATCGTCGATCGCTATCCGGATCCCGCGTGCTCGGAGTTCTGTCAGTGTCGCGAGCGCCTGCTCGGCATCGTGCGAGAACACCGACTCTGTGAGCTCCAGCTCCAGTTCCTGCGGCCGCACTCGCGCGACACGCAGCACGTCTTCCAGATCGGCCAGAAAGTCGGCGTGCTCCAGTTGCTGCATCGAGATGTTGACAGCCATGCGCGCGCTAAGCCGCCCCAGGATCTGGCGGGCCTCCCGGCAGGCACGCCGCAGGATCCGCTGCCCGAGCCGGGGCATCTCCCCGCTCTCCTCCGCGAGCTTGACGAAATCCGCCGGAGAGACCTGACCGAAGGTCGTGTGCCGCCAGCGTGCAAGCGCCTCGAGCGAGCGCACGCGGCCGCTGTTGAGATCGATGATCGGCTGGTAGTGTAGGTGCAGTGCATCAGTGTCGATCGCCTCGCGCAGCGCGCTCAGCAATCGGTGCCGATATTCGACGCAGTGTACCCCGTCGGAGCCTGCGCGGTGCAGCCCGCCCTGTGGTGCGCGTGCGTCGCCGAAACGGGCGATGGTTTGCTCGAGCGCGCGATGCAGTTCGGGCGGCGGACATGGTTTGAGCAGAACCTTGTGGACCTGTCCGTCATTCACCGCTGCAATCGCCGATTGCACGTCCATCTCCCCAGAGAGGATGATGCGGCCTACATTTGGTGCAACGGTCCGTGCCTGAGTCAGAAACGCCGCACCGTCCATCCCGGGCATTCGCATGTCGGAGATAACGGCGACGATGCTTCGATCGCCGCGGAGTGTCTGCAAACCGGCCGCGCCACTGGGTGCGGTTACGACGTCGTAGCGACGGCCGAGCAATTGCTGCAGACCCTCGAGAATCCGCGGATCGTCATCAACGCACAGGATGCGACTGCGCTTGCGTTCCATCGTGAGCCCGCATGTGTGAGCGGTTCGTGGCTCAGTACTCTCCATCAGTATCGGCCGCGCCGGTCCCTCGATCGCGTATCAGCGCACAAATGAGGTTTGTACGTATGAGCGTGCGTAGATGCGTTCCCGGTTTGGGATCCCGCTACGCCGTACATCGGGACTTGTACGTAACGAGCATGACCGATGTCACCGGCCCGCCATGTTTGAGTACCTCTCCTTTGAGACGGTCAATACACTTGTGCCTATCGCCTTGGGGCTCGTTCTGGGGTGAACCAGGTGCACACGTGATTCAAGTTGTCGGCTCAGTCGTCGTCTTGTTGTCCGTGATCGGCGGCTTCCTTCTGGAGGGAGGGAAGATCCTCGCCCTCTGGCATCCCACTGAGGTGCTCATCATCGTGGGCGCTGCCCTCGGAGCCTTCCTTATCAGCAACCCCGTTAAAGTCATCAAGGCCGCCATTTCCGAGGCCATCGCTTTGGTGCGGGGTCCGAAATACCATCACGATGACTATGTCGCCCTCATGAAGCTGCTCTATCAGGTGCTGATCAGAGCTCGCAAGGAAGGACTGATGGCGGGTACGTTCCCGCGGTCTCGATCGAATTCGCACGCAAGCTGTTGCATGGCGACCTGCGTCCGACATTTGCCGACCTCGAGGCGGTACTGAGGGGCAAGCCTAGAGCCGAGAAAACGCTGAATTCGCGTGCCGCGGGCGGCTAGTCTTCCGGGTTGCCTGCTCTGTTGCGATGCGCAACTCGTTGGGGGGAGACTCTTGTCATGCTGCGTGAGCTCAAGCGTGACCTTGCCCCGCCGAAACTCTCCTTGAAGCGACTAGTCTGCTCGGATGACAGGTCGCTCGAACGGCTCTCCGCAGTCTGTCCGTTGTGCCTGCAGGACGCGTGCGTAAATGACAAACCCTAGTGTCACTGGCTCGTCACAGGAGGACCGGCGTCCGCGCGAGTGCGACTCACCACTCCTGCCTCTCGCGGCTGTAATTCACCTGGTTGCCGACCTCTACTGGGAGCAGGACGATCGGGGGCGCTTCACGGTGTGTCGCTCGTTTACAGACGGTGCCCCGGTCCCGGCGGAGGGCTTCGCGGCACTGCTGCGGTCACATCCTCCTCATGACGAGGAGAGTGCGAGCGAAGGCGGCATATACCACCAAAGTGAGGTAGGGCGACACCGCTCGCTTCAGTCCGACGTGCGAACGGCCACTCGCACGGACTCGTTGAGCAAGTCCGGTCCAAAGAAGGTGCGAGCGCGCTCCAGAAAGACGCTCGTGACCTCAAAGCCTCTGGCGATCAGCAGCGTCCCGACCTGTGTGCGCACATCCTGCATGATGATCATTCCGGGTTGCACCTGACCGAGGGGGATATCTCGCAACCTCCCTCTGCTGGGCTCAACTCCCACGTGCTTGGCAAACTGCTCTACCAGATCCTTGCCGAAACGCACAGCCCGACTCATGAGGGTGCGCATGACTGCATTCGGGTCCTGCCCCTGCGTGATCAGTGAGTCATAGTCGAGTACCAGGCCCAGAATCCGCGTCCCGAGCCCGATCGTCCCATCCCCGAGCCGCGCGATCTGCTCGTCTGTCCAGTTGAGTGCCGTCAGGATCTGAATGACCGGCTCGAGCCTCGGGATGTTCTCCAGGAGTGAGCCCACGACGTCGGGGACGCCAGTGGCCAATACGTGCTCTTCGGGCGTGAGCTTCTCGCCGAAATAGATCTTCTCCACCAGCTTGGGGGGCAGCGCCAGATAGCCGATCTGCGAGAGCATGGAGGCCGCCTCGAGCTGCCAGAAGGCCTTGCAGCCCTGGGTCTCGGCAAACTGCATGGCCAATCGCTTCACACGGCTCGCACGCCCAAAGGCGACTGCGTTCGTGATCGCCAGTACATCGGTCAGGGCCTTGATGCAGCCGATCAGGGTCTCCTTCAGGATCGATCGTTCGGCGCGCACCAGCCGGTGCTGTATCACCCCGGATTCGATGGCAGCCTTCAGCTCCTCGGGCGGGCAGGGCTTGGTCAGAAAGCGAAAAACATGCGCCTTGTTGATAGCGGAGATCGCAGCATCCCGACCGGGTTCGCCGGTTAGCAGGATGCGCGTGACTTCCGGGTGAAGGTGCATGACTCGGTACAGCAGCGTGGCACCGTCCATGCCCGGCATTCTCATATCCGCGACCACGACCGTTACGCCGCCGGATTCTTTCAGGACTTGCAGCGCCTGCTCGCCGCTGAGTGCCGTAAGGACCTCATAGTCCTTGCGCAGATGCAGGGCAACGCCCTCGACGACGCGGGGGTCATCATCGACACAGAGCACTCGGGGCAAATTCTCTCTGGACATGGCTCATCCACCCTTCGAATTGATACTCCGCTCGACCCGCGCCGTCGCTTCCGTCCAGTCAAACGGGGCCTGCACGCCTTTTAGATAGGTCGCATCCACCTGGCCGTCGCTCACGAGTGGCGCAGCGAATATCTCCGTATCGTCCGTTGGCGCGAGCGCATGAGCGATGGCAACCGCCGCCAGCACATCGAGCTGCGATTGTCGGACGGTGTTGGGCGTGTGATGGCACGCTACTGCCTCGATGACGGAGTACGGCAGCCCCCAGAGGCCGAGCAGATAGGCGCCGATCTGGGCATGGGAGGCGCCGATGACTCGACTCTCGGCCTCGTGGAGCGGAATGCGCTCGCGGGCAGCGACTTCGAGGCTGCGTTGCAGATCCGCCTCACATTCCTGCGCCAACACCCAATAG
>CAZLYG010000314.1:0-6523 GCA_964563075.1 uncultured Steroidobacteraceae bacterium
TCCTCGTACCCGGTGGTGAGCATGTGCCAGTCGGCCACGAAGAAGAAGCACTCGTACTGGTACTGCAGATCCACCCAGTTACGCAGCGCCCCGTGAAAGTTGCCCAGATGCAGGCGACCCGTGGGGCGCATGCCCGACAGCACGCGCCGTGCAGGAGCGGTGGCGCTCACGCGGCCCCCGTCGAAAGGTCGGCTAGCCCGAAAACGAAGTGGGACGAGCGAGGCGCGTCCCTCGAGGACTGCGCACAGCGCGTGAGATGACTCGGCACGGTTGGCTGGGGAAACCTTGGTAACACACCCTCGGCGGAATTATAGCGCGCGCCGTCCGGTCAGAGGCTCCAGATCGCCCTTGCCCTCTCTGACTACCATGGGTGAGGCGCCTGTCAAGTCCACAACGGTCGTCGGCTCGACGCCGCAGTTGCCCCCATCCAGCACTGCATCGATTTCGTGCTCCAGCCGCGCCTGGATCTCGCTGCCGTCCGTGAGTGGCTGGGGGTCCTCCGGAAGCAGCAGAGTCGAGCTCAGAAGCGGCTCGCCCAATTCTTCCAGCAGCATCAGCGGAACCGGATGGTCGGGAATGCGCACGCCGATGGTACGGCGGCGCTCGTGCTGCAACCGGCGGGGCGTCTCGCGCGTCGCATGCAGGATAAATGTGTACGGACCCGGCACGCAGCCCTTGAGCAGTCTGAACTGCCAGGTATCGAGCCGCGCGTAGCGGCCCACTTCATTGAGGCTGGCGCAGACCAGCGTGAAATGGTGGTGTCGGTCCGCGCGCCGAATACGCCGCATCCGCTCGAGGGCGTTCTTATCGTTGATGTGGCACCCAAGGGCGTAGCAGGAGTCGGTAGGGTAGGCAATGACCCCGCCTTCCCGCACGATCTCCGCGGCGCGGCGGATGGCCCGCAACTGGGGGTTCACGGGGTGGAGGGCGAAATACTCGGTTTCAGAGCGGCGTGTGGACAGGGCGGCACCAGGGACTTTTTGGCGTATGATACGCGGCCATTTTTGCCAGCTGGCACCTTCCATGCAGGCCCTGCTCGAGATTGCGCCCGTAGCGGCGTTCTTTGCCGCGTATTACATCGCCGGAAGCATTTATGTGGCCACCGCGGTACTCATGGCCGCGATGGTGCTGCTGCTCGTGGTCGACTTCGTGCGCGACCGGCGGATTCCGTCCATGCACGCCCTGAGCGCCGTGCTCGTGTTCATCTTCGGCGCGGCAACGCTCATTCTGCACAATGAGCGCTTCATCCAATGGAAGCCTACCGTGTTCTACTGGCTGGCGGCGGTCGCGTTCCTGGGAAGCTTCTGGGTGGGCAAACAGACGCTCGCACAGCGCCTCATGGGCGCTGCAGTCCCCGCAACCGACGTACCGCTGCGAGCCTGGCGCCTCGCGAACGCCGCGTGGGTGGTATTCGACGTGCTGCTGGGCGTGCTGAACCTGCTTATCGCCTTCAACGCGAGCGAGCGCACCTGGGTGCATTTCAAGGTCATCGGGCTGACGACACTCACCTTCGTGTTTGCCGCCGGCCAAGCCCTGTGGCTGACCAGGCAGGGGGTCGCCATTCCCCCCTCGAGCGAGGCGCCGACGTGACGGAAATGCGCGAGCAGCTGCGCTCCGCGCTGGAAAGGGAGCTGTCACCCCTGTCGCTGCAGATCGTCGACGACAGCGCTCTGCACGCCGGTCACGCAGGCGCGCGCGAGGGCGGACACTTCACGATTGACGTGGTTTCGGGGGCTTTCAGGGGCCGACCGCAACTCGAGCGCCACCGGCTTGTCTACGCCGCTGTCGCCCCCCTCATGGGACGGGGCGTCCACGCCCTGAGCATTCGCGCCCATTCACCTGAAGAAATATCTTAACTACTATACGTAACCTACTGAGTATCGAGCATGAAATATCTTCGCACACTGTCTTTTTCCGCTGCGCTGCTGGCGCTGGCGGCCTGCCAGCAAGGCGGGAGCTCCGCCACCAGCGGGACGGCCTCGGCTACTGCGGACACCTCTCCCACGCTGGCGACAGTGAACGGGACGCCAATCACCCAGGACTTCTTCGACTCCTACGTCAAGCAGATCGCCGGCAGACCTGCGAGCGACCTGACGGAGCAGCAGCGCAGCACCGCGCTCGACAATCTCGTACGGGGTGAGCTGGTTACGCAGGAGGCTGTCAAGCAGGGCCTCGACAAGAACAAGGACACGGCGGCGCTGCTGCAGCTGACGCGCATGAACGTCCTCGAGCAGGTGATCGCGACGAACTACCTGAAGGACAAGAAGCCTTCCGAGCAGGATCTGCGGGCAGAGTATGAGACGGAGGTCGAGGCGCTGCCGAAGACCGAGTATCACGCCAAGCACATCCTGGTGGCGACCGAGCCGTACGCACAGAAGGTCATCCAAAGCCTCGAGAAGGGCGCGAAGTTCGAGGATGTCGCGAAGAAGGAATCCATGGATCCTTCCAAGGACAATGGCGGGGACCTCGGCTGGTTCACGCCGGATCGCATGGACAAGTCCTTTGCCGATGCCGTGACAGCGTTGAAGCCGGGGGAATACACGCACAAGCCCGTGCAGACTCAGTACGGCTGGCATGTGATCGAGCTGGTGGACACCCGCGACGTGGCAGCACCTCCGTTCGACAGCGTGCGCCAGCGCCTCGAGCAGTCGTTGCAGGCAAAGAAATTCAGGGCTTACACGGACGACCTCATGCGAAATGCAAAGGTCGACAAGACCACAGCCGACGCCAAGAAGGCGGACGACAAGAAGCCCGAGGACAAGAAGGGCTGAGGATTGCGGGTCAGTGGCGGAGGCCTCCGGCCCCGCCACTCACCTTCAGCCTCCGCCGACGAGGCTCAGGAAGGCCTGCTCATCCAGCACGGTCACACCCAGTTCCGCGGCTTTGCGCAACTTCGAGCCCGCTTCCGCGCCGGCCACGACCAGATCCGTTTTCTTCGACACGCTGCCACTGACCTTGGCGCCCAGGCGTTCTGCCAGCGCCTTGGCCTCATCGCGCGTAATCCTCTCCAGGCTGCCCGTGAACACGATCGTCTTCCCCGCAATCGGCGAGCTGCGCACCGGACGCTCGGCTTCCTGAATGTCCACCTGGGCGGTCAGCCGCTCGATGATGCCCAGATTCACCTTGTCGGAAAAGTAAGCCGTCAGGCTGTCGATGACCGTCTCGCCGATCTGATCCATGGCGTCCATCTCTTCGCGCGCCTCGGTATTACCTGACGCCAGGGCGCAGCCGGCCTCGTGGAGGGAATGCCAGCTTCCGTAACCCCGGGCCAGCGCGCGTGCGGTCGTTTCGCCTACGTGGCGGACGCTCAGCGCGTAGATGAAACGCTCGAGCGAGATCTTCCTGCGAGCCCTGATGGCGGCAAACAGGTTGCGGACCGAGACCTCACCGAACCCCTCCTCTTCCTGCAGCCGGATCTGGTCGTTGCGAGCTTCGAGCGTGAAGATGTCGGCGGGCTCCTTGATCCAGCCCCTCTCGAAGAACAGGGTGATCTGCTTCTCTCCCAGCCCCTCGATGTCGAACGCGCGTCGTGAGACGAAATGGCGCAGGTGCTCAATGCGCTGGTGAGGACAGGCAAACTCCCCGGAGCAGCGCGCCACCGCGCCCTCCTCGCCTGTCGCGGTGAGATCACGTACAACCCGGCTCTTCAGCGGACACGGGCAGATCCTGGGAAACTGATACGGATCGGGCTCCGGATCCGTAGATCGCCGCTCCAGGACGACACTCAGAACCTGCGGGATCACATCTCCGGCGCGCTGGATGACCACCGTGTCGCCGATACGGACGTCCAGGCTGCGAATGTAGTCCTCGTTATGCAGCGTAGCGTTGGAAACGACGACTCCACCGACCGTCACGGGATCCAGTTTCGCGACAGGGGTGAGGGCACCCGTGCGGCCAACCTGAATGTCGATCCCTTTCACCACCGTGGTCGCTTTCTGTGCGGCGAACTTGTGGGCCACTGCCCAGCGTGGGTCCCGTGACACGAAGCCCAGCCGCTCCTGCCAGTCCAGGCGGTTGACTTTGTAGACAACACCATCGATGTCGTAGTCCAGTGAGGCGCGTTGCGCATCCAACTGGCTGTGGAACTCCAGCAACTCCTCCACCGAATGACACAGCTTCGCGAGCGGATTGGTCTTGAAGCCGCGCGCGGCGAACCACTCGAGCATTCCCCATTGCGTATCCGCGGGCATCCGACTCATCTCGCCCCAGGTATAGGCGAAGAATGCCAACGGTCGGGAGGCCGTGATCGCCGAATCGAGCTGACGCAGCGAGCCTGCCGCCGAGTTGCGTGGATTGGCAAATACGGTCCTGCCGGCTCGCGCCTGCTGCTCGTTGAGGGCGAGAAAGGCCGATTTGCTCATGTAGATCTCGCCGCGCACTTCACAGACATCGGGAACGCCTCGGCCGTGCAGCTCGCGCGGAACATCGGCCAGAACGCTCACGTTCGGGGTAACGTCCTCGCCCACGGACCCGTCCCCGCGGGTGGCTCCCGACACCAACCTGCCCCTCTCGTAGCGTAGGGAAACCGACAATCCGTCGATCTTCGGCTCGGCGGTGAAATCGATCGGGGTTTCAGGGTCGAGCCGGAGGAAGCGGCGGATCCGCTCCACGAAATCGGTCACGTCCTCCCTCGCGAGCGCGTTCGCGAGCGAAAGCATGGGCACCGAGTGCCGGAGCTTGGCGAACTTACCCGAAGGCTGTGCGCCGACCCGCTGTGTCGGGGAGTCCGGAGTCACCAGCTCGGGGTGCTCACGCTCGAGCGCCTTCAGCTCCTGCATCAAGCTGTCGTAATCGGCGTCGGAGATTTCCGGGGCGTCGAGCTCGTAATAACGCTTGTTATGATGCGCGATCTGCGCACGCAGCTGGGCAACTCGCTCCTGGGCTTCGGCTGGCGCAGAGGCGGGGCTCATGTGGGATGCCCTCAACCGAGGGCCGCAGGCGCAGCTCCCAGGCTTTCCCGCAGAGCGGCGATGCGACTGGGCGTGAGGGGACCGCCTCGATCGTCCTGCAACCCGCCCTCGAGGCGCTCGTTCAGATTGCGCGCGCAGGCGAGGAGCACCTCGAAGGGCTCACGGGCAGACTCGCTCGCCGACAGGACGGCGAACAGGTTCAAACCGCTGAAGCGCTGGCTGTCGATGGTGTCGAGGTCGAAGACGCCCGGCTTGCTGAGGCTCGCAGCACTGAGCACGGCGCGCTGGTCGGCCTTGTGGAAGATGGCGTATTTGCCGTGAACGAAGCCTTCTGCCACCAGCGCCGTGCGGATGGCGCGGCCGGAGAAGCGCTCGGGCGAGACCGACACGATCCGCAGGGCAATGATCCTGCGATCCTCCTCGGGAGGCCAGTCGACGCTGGCCGGTCTGGCGGAGTCGGCTGAGCGGGTCGGCGGGGTCGGCGCCGACGGAATCGGCGCGGTCGGCGGAGTCAGCGACGACGGGGACGGCGACGAGGCCGGCGGCGACGAGGTCAGGGGCGACAGCGGCGACCGGGGCGTCGGCGGCCGCGACGGGATCGGCCGCGACAGAGGCGGCGAGGTCTCGGGCTGCGCTTCCTGTGGCTGGCCTTCTGGCTCAGAGGCTGTGGCCTCCGAGGTCGTCAGCTCCTTGGTGAATTCGGCCGCGGCTGCCAACACGGGCAGGTCGGGAATGCTCGGGTCCGCAGGAGGTGGCGCGTCCCAGTGCGCATCCATTCGACCGAACGCCTCCGCATCCGCGGCCACCGGCTCCGGCGGCGACCTCTCCCCCGGATCCCTGCGGCCGTCCAGCCGCAGGCCGATGAGAGACTCGTCCTCGACGTGTACGACCGGAAGATCCTGTGGCGGCGAGGGATCCCGTGCACGCACTTCTGGCAGCGTCAGTGCGGGCTCCCGGAGTGTGGGCTCACGTATCGTGGGCTCACGCGGAGGACGGACCACAGGCACATCGGGGATGCTGGGCTCGTGCCCTGTGCGTGTGGATTGCCGGGCCTTGCGTCGCTCGGACCACGCAAGAACGGCGATGAACAGCGCGCCCAGAAGCAGCAGCGTCCAACGCAGCTCAGGCATCACGCGCCTCTTCGGTCAAACCGCCGCGAGGCGCAGGGCCTCGTCGACATCGACTGCCACCAGACGCGACACGCCCGGCTCGTTCATCGTCACACCCAGCAACTGCGAGGCGAGCTCCATCGTGGTTTTGTTATGGGTGATGAAGATGAACTGCACACGTGAGGACATCTCGCGCACGATATCGCAGAAACGTCCCACATTGTGCTCATCGAGCGGGGCATCGACCTCGTCGAGAAGGCAGAACGGGGCGGGGTTCAGGTCGAAGATCGAGAACACCAGCGCGACCGCCGTCAGGGCCTTCTCACCGCCGGACAACTGGTGGATCGTGCTGTTCTTTTTTCCGGGCGGCCGGGCCATGACCGCCACGCCCGCCTGCAGAATATCCTCCCCGACCAGTTCCAGGTACGCGTGGCCGCCGCCGAACAGCCGCGGAAACTTCTCCTTCATGCCGGTATTGATCCGCTCGAACGTCTCCTCGAAGCG
>CAZLYG010000315.1:0-1022 GCA_964563075.1 uncultured Steroidobacteraceae bacterium
AGAAAGGCTTCGCCGTATTCTCGTTCGGCAAGACCCTGCATGCGACGGGAGTGCGCGTCGGCTATGGTGTGGCGACGCCCATGCTGACCCGGGAGTTGCGCAAGGTTCACCAGTTCAACACCTTCAGCATTGCCAACGCACTGCAGCACGCCATCGCGCGCTACCTGGCCGAAAAACCGGACGTCTGGCGTGAGCTGCCGGCGTTCTTCCAGGCCAAGCGGGATCGGCTCATCCAGGCGCTGGCGGGCTCCGGACTGCGGATACCCCCGGCCCAGGGCACGTTCTTCCAGTTGCTGGATTTCAGCGCCCTGGCACCTCCCGGCGATATCGCCTTCGCCGAGAGACTGTTGACGGAGGCGGGCGTCGCCACGATACCGCTTTCGCCTTTCTATGAGCGGCCACCTCCGTTGCAGGTGGTGAGGGTCTGCGTGGCCAAGAAGGACGCTACTTTGGATGCCGCCGCCGAACGCATCAACGCGTTCACGGCGCAGCTGCGCAAGGGAGGTGGACGGTGAGCTCACTCAGGGTCACGCTAGTTCAACAGCCGCTCACGTGGCAGAACCCGAGCGCCAATCGGGAGGCGTTCGCCACCTTGCTGGCTCCGCTCGCCGGGCAGACCGATCTCATCGTGCTGCCGGAGACGTTCACCACGGGCTTCAGCATGGAGGTGCAGCGGATCGGTGAGCCGGCGGGGGGGCCGACGACCCACTGGATGCGCAGCCTCGCCGACCGGTCGGACGCGGCGATCACCGGAAGTGTCGTCACGCAGGAGGGTGGAAAGTTTTTCAATCGACTGCTGTGGGCGGCTCCCGGCAGTGAGCTGCGCTTCTACGATAAGCGCCATCTGTTCCGGATGGGTGGCGAGAATCAGCACTTCACACCGGGCCGCGCAGCCTGGTCGGTCGAGTGGCGCGGCCTGCGCATCTGCCCCCTGGTGTGCTACGACCTGAGGTTTCCGGTATTCAGCCGCCGTCGCCCGCAGCTCGAATACGATGTGCTCGTCTATGTTGCCAACTGGCCGG
>CAZLYG010000315.1:1032-6504 GCA_964563075.1 uncultured Steroidobacteraceae bacterium
GCCGGCGGCGCGTTCTTACGCGTGGACCCAGCTGCTGAAGGCCCGTGCCATCGAGAATCAAGCCTTCGTCATCGGCGTCAACCGGGTGGGGGTCGATGGGGTAGGTATCCCGCATGCCGGAGACAGCGTGGCGCATGACTTTCTCGGGATGCCGCTGGCTTCCCTGGGCAACGCCCCGAGTGTTGCAACCGTGACACTCGACGGCGCTGCGCTCCGAGCGTTCAGGGAAAAGTTCCCTGCGCAGCTCGACGCAGATCGCTTCACGCTGGATGAGTGATGAAAAAGCCAACGCGAGTCAACCATCCCCCGCACATCGAGCTGCCGCCCGACAATCGTGCGGTGGTCGCGCCGATCTACCAGACAGTCAAGTTCGAATTCGACAGCGTCGCGGAGACGGAGCGCTTCCTGCGCGGGGACCGCTCGGGCTTCTTCTACACCCGCGCCTCCAATCCGACGACCCGCCAGCTCGAGCTGCTGCTCGCGGAGCTGCAGGGTCGCGAAGAATGCCTGGTCACGGCTTCCGGAGTCGGCGCGATTTCTCAGGCGTTGCTGGCGCTTACCAAGCAGGGGGATCACATCCTTTGCTTCATCGAGACTTATAATCCGACGCGCTATCTCGTCCGGCGCTTCCTCAGCCGTTTCGGCGTCCGGCACACGATGCTGTCGATCGATGACATGGCGGGCGTCGAGCGGGTGCTCTCCTCGACCCCGACCCGGCTGATCATCTTCGAGAGCCCGACCAACCCTGTCACCAAGATCGCCGACATCAGCGCACTTGCGCGCCTGGCCAAAAACGCGGGCGCTCTGACCGTGATGGACAACACGTTCGCCGGATTCCATCAGCACGGCGACTACGATATTGACCTCTACATTCACAGCCTGACGAAATACGCCTCGGGTGCGGGCGATGTCATGGGTGGGGCGGTCATCGGTCGCGGCGATCTGATCCGCAGCCTGCGCACTGACTTCGGCGTCATTGGCGGCACCCTCGACCCGCACGCGGCCTATCTCATTCTCCGCGGCCTGAAGACCTACTTCGTGCGCTATCAGGCACAGAGCGCCAATGCGCAACGCATCGCGGAATTCCTGAGTGCGCACCCTGCGGTTGCCCGTGTGCACTATCCGGGCTTGCCGTCGCATCCCCAGCATGCGCTTGCACGTGCGCAGATGAAGGAGTTCGGCACCATCGTCACCTTCGACCTCAAGGGCGGTGCCGCGGCAGGTGAGCGGTTTGCCAACGCGCTCAAGTTGTTTGCGCTGGCGGCGAGCCTCGGCTCCACGGAGTCGCTGGTAGTGGCCCCGCAGATGATGCGCGGCAGGGATCTGACACCTGAGCAACTGGCTGTCTCCGCAGTGACCGAAAGCACGGTGCGGCTCTCCATAGGGCTCGAAGATGCGGACGATCTGCTGGAGGATGTGCGCCAGGCGCTGCAGGCCGCCACCCCCTGAGCACTGGTCCGTCAGTCGAAATCTGTCGGCAGGTCGCGCTGGCGGTGGTGCTCGAACATTCTCTCGATCTGGCTGCGCGTGATGCGGCCGGTGGAGAGCTCCGGAAGCGAGCTCAAGGGAAAGAACTCAACCGCGTCCGTCTCATTGCTGATCTGCGCCTCGCCGCCGGTGAGCTCGCACAGAAACAGCAGCTTGTAGATGTGATACAGCGATGGCGGATGAGGATGGCGCTGGCGATCGAAGAGGGCGGCAAGCTTCACGGCACGGGCCCGGAAGCCGCTCTCCTCGTAAATCTCGCGCACGATGGCCTCGGCAGGGGAGTCGTTGATGTCGACCCATCCTCCGGGTAACGACCACTTGCCATCCGAGCGCTCACGCACCAGTAGAATCTTCTCGTCCCTGAAAACCGCGCCGCGCACGTCGACCTTCGGTGTTACGTAGCCGGCGTCGTATTGCCAGAGTGACTTCACCTCTTCCAGGGGCAAGCCCAGCTCGTCCGCAACCAGGGAGTCGGTCAGCGCCTGCAGCTTCTCGTAGCGGTCCCGATCGAACGCGTCTTGCGTGAACTGCAGGCCGTTCTGTGCGATGGCCCTCACTTTGCGGGCCCAGTCTAGGACATTCATGGCTCGTGGCCCGTGCTCCTGCGCGGAACTGGTCGCTGAGGATGCTAGCACAGCACGCTCCCGGCCCCGGACAGTGCCTCCCTCCGGCCGTCTGTGAGAGACTGGCGCAAATCTTCAGCTGGACGCCTATGTCGGAAACCGCAAACAACAGTGCCGCAGCCGGCCGGACACGCAGATCCCTGCTGCGCAACCTGCTCGCCGTGCGCCCCCCGGACCCGCCGGGGCAAGCCGAGGCCAGCCGGTTGAAGCAAGTGCTCAGCGCTCGGGCGCTGACCGCGATCGGGCTCGGCGCCACCATCGGCACGGGCATTTTCGTCCTCACGGGGCAGGTTGCTGCGCAGCACTCCGGCCCTGCCGTGACCCTGTCGCTGCTCATCGCAGCGTTCGGTAGCGGGCTGGCGGCGCTGTGCTACGCCGAGTTCGCGACCTTTCTTCCGGTACCCGGTAGTGCCTACAGCTACGCGTACGCCACTCTCGGTGAGGCTATTGCCTGGTTCATCGGGTGGAACCTGCTCCTCGAGTACGCACTGTCCGCATCGGCGGTGGCGGTCAGCTGGTCCGGGTATGTGATGAATCTGCTCGGGGATGCGCACATCCACTTCCCGGCGATTCTGGTGAACGCGCCCCTCGAGAAGATGCCTGACGGCCATCTCGTCGTGACGGGCGCGATCATCAATTTCCCGGCCGTGCTCATCGTTGCCGCCATGAGTTGGGTGTGCTACGTGGGCGTACGCGAGTCCGCCGGTGCAAACAGCATCATGGTGACGCTCAAGGTCGGGATCATCGTGGTGGTCATTCTGGCGGGCCTGAAGTTCGTCGATCCGGGCAACTGGCATCCCTACGTTCCGCCCAACAGCGGGAAATTCGGCGATTTCGGCTGGAGCGGAGTGCTGCGGGGAGCGGCCATCATCTTCTTCTCCTACGTAGGGTTCGACACTGCCTCGACGACCGCGCTGGAGGCGAAGAATCCGCAGCGGGATCTGCCGCGCGGCATCATCGGGGCTCTGGTGATCTCGGCGATCCTGTACGTGGGGATGTCGGCTGTCATGACGGGGATGGCTTCCTACACCAAGCTCAACGTGGATGCGCCCGTGGCGGTCGCCCTGGATCAGCATCCGGCTTTGGGCTGGCTCGCCATTCCGGTGAAGATCGGGATCATTGTCGGGATGACATCGGTGATTCTCACCTCTTTGCTCGGGCAGCCGCGCATCCTGTTGGCGATGGCGGACGACGGGCTACTGCCCCCCTCCGTGCGGAAGTGCCACCCTCGCTACAAGACGCCGAGTGTCGCGACGATCTGGACCGGAATCATTGCCAGTGCCTTCGCGGGCATATTCCCGCTCGATGTGCTCGGAGAGCTCATCTCGATCGGGATTCTCCTGGCCTTTGCCGTCGTGTGCATCGGCGTACTCGTGTTGCGCTACACGCGACCGGACGCGCCGCGGCCGTTCCGCGTTCCGTGGGCGCCGGTCACGTGCGTCCTGGGGACCGTCGTGTGCCTGGGAACGGCGCTATTCCTGCCCGTAGATACATGGTGGCGGCTGTTGATCTGGACCATCGTCGGCTTCTCCATCTACGCGCTCTACGGCTATCAGCACAGCCGCCTGCGAAAATGACCCGATCTTTGACGAGCACGCCCGCCGCCGATGGCTTCTGGATGCCCGGCGAGTTCGAGCCGCACGCGGGATGCTGGATGCTTTGGCCCGAGCGCGCAGACAACTGGCGCGAAGCTGCATGGCCGGCGCAGAAGGCTTTCGTGAGTGTCGCGGCGGCGATTGCCGCTTTCGAGCCGGTGACCGTGGGGGTCTCGCGCAAGCATTTCCAGGGTGCGCGGGCTTTGCTTCCCGAGCAGATACGCGTCGTCGAGATGTCGCACGACGATTGCTGGATGCGCGACGTCGGGCCCACCTTTGTTGTCAACTCACGCGGCGCCGTCCGCGGCGTCGACTGGCAATTCAATGCGTGGGGCGGCCTGGACGGCGGCCTGTACTTTCCGTGGGATCAGGATGACCTCGTCGCGCGCAAGGTGTTGGAAATAGAGGCGCGCGATCGTTACCGTGCTGCGCTGGTCAACGAGGGCGGAGCCATCCACACCGACGGCGCAGGCACGGCACTGGTCACCGAGCAATGTCTGCTGAATCGCAATCGCAACCCCGCCCTGGATCAGAGTGAGATCGAGGCCCGCTTGCGCGCCTACCTGGGAGTCGAGCGGGTCATCTGGCTGGGCAAGGGCGTCGTCAACGACGAGACCGACGGCCACATCGACAACCTCGCGTGCTTCGTCCGGCCCGGGGAGGTCGCATTGACGTGGACCGACAACAAGCGCGATCCACAGTATGCGATCTCGCTCGATGCCTGGGAGCGGCTCAACGACTCACGCGATGCACGTGGCCAACGCCTCGAGGTTCACAAGCTGCCCGCACCGCGACCTCTGTACATCTCGGAGCGGGAGGCCGCGGGTGTCATTGCCCGGGAGGGCACCAAGCCCCGCAGGGCCGGCGAGCGCCTTGCCGCCAGCTACGTCAACTTCTACATCGCCAACGGCGGCATCGTCATGCCCCTGCTCGATGCACGCAGCGACCGCGCCGCAACCGCCAAACTCAAACGACTGTTTCCGGATCGCCGTGTGCTTGGAGTCCCCGCCCGTGAGATCCTGCTGGGGGGCGGCAACATCCACTGCATCACCCAGCAGGTGCCCGCCGCCGGGCTGCGCCGGCGGCGGGAAAAAGTGCTCGCTGCTTAACGGTTCCCGCGCGAATTCCGTGCCGGGAGTCACATTCCCCGCACGGCCCTGTCGCTCACTTGACGCGCAGACTGTTTACTGTCGGCATTCGCAGCCGTCGTGCCGTGCCGACACGGGTGACAACCTTGTTGACACTGTAGCGTACGGTCCCCTGTGTTGTGCTGTTTTCCGCGAGAGCTCGCACCGTGGATACCGTTCGTTCCTGGCTGGTTGGGATCCTGGCCGTATTCTTTTCTCTCGCCTCGGCGAACGTGGCGGCGGCCAGTCAAGAAACCAACCCCGTACCCCAGCAACCCGCGGCTCCGGCCGCCGGTCAGCTGCACCGGGTTCTGGTCAAACTGCGTAACACCACCGCGTCCACGGCAGAGCGAGCGCAAATCAAGGCACCCGCCGGAGCGAGCCGTGATGCGCAATTGCGCGCACAGGAGCTCGCTCAGGCGCAGTCGCTGGCGGCGCGCGTCAATTTGACGCTCAAGCAATCACGGGAGATCACAACTGGTCTGCATGCAATGCAGGTGCAGCCGGCGCCGGGAGAATCGCTCGCCGATACCCTGGCACGCCTGCAGGCTGATCCCGCGGTGGAATATGCCGTCGCCGACGAGCGCCGCTATCCACTCGCACTGCCCGACGATCCGCTGTACACGGGCCAGTGGTACC
>CAZLYG010000316.1:0-6503 GCA_964563075.1 uncultured Steroidobacteraceae bacterium
GGACCCTGCGACACTCCTTGCGGTCTCCGCGGCGCTGGTCGCGGACGCCACCCGGGGCTCCGCAACGACATCATCCTTGACCCTCCAGGCGATCGCTGCACACACGACCGTGTACATCACCAGGCCCCAGAACCAGGTGACGCCCTGAGCGTGTAAAGTAGCGCGCGGTTCGATCACGGCCGGGTAGCTGGCGAGCGCCACCAACGATCCGAAATTGGACAACACGAACAGCCGGTAAGGTGGGTGCAGCGCCGCTCCGCGTGCCTGGCTGCGTGCGTACCAGGCTTGGAGCAATGGGCCGCTCGCCGACAACGCCAGAAACGGAATGCCGATCATGCGCGCCAGCAGCAAAAAGACGCTGGTGGCCGGGTGCACAAGATCGGGGTGCAGCGGTCGATCCACATCCAGGCTGAACAGCAATCCGATGCCCAGGATGGCCAGGTAAGCGAGCGTCTGCCGATGCGTGCTCAAGCGGCTGACCAGCCAGTGTGCCAGCGCGTAGCCGAGCAACAGCATGGTCTGAAAGAAGACCAGACAGGTGGTCCAGACGGCAGCCGAGCCGCCCAGGAGCGGCACCAGTCGCTTGGCCGCCATGGGCTCGACCAGAAACAGCAGGCAGCTGCTCCAGAAAATGGCGAAGGCGTACAGCGCTCGCAGGGAGCGAGCGTCAGGTCCCATCGGCATGCGCAACTCCCGCAAGCACCGCCGCGTACGAGTACCTCAAGCGGAGCTTGGCCGCAACATTATTGTTGCAAAGCCGGTCTCCTCCTAGGGCGGAGGGCCTCCTGTCACATGCAAGCTTGAACGAGCCCCGGTTCAGCCGCTTCCCCGGGCGCTGTTGCGGGTGAGTCGGCCTTTGCATTCTGCCGTCGCAACCAGTCCGTGCACTCGCCCGGCTTCAGCGCCCTGGCGTAGTAATACCCCTGTGCGTAGTCGCAACCGTGTCCGCGCAGGAACTCCGCTTGCCACGCGGTTTCCACACCTTCCGCGACCATCTGAAGTTGCAGGGCGTGCGCGAGCGCCACGGTCGATCTGACTATGATGCGACTCCCTGGGTTGGTCTCCAGGTCGCTCACGAACGAGCGATCGAGCTTCAGCGCGTGTACGGTCAGGTCCCGCAGGTAGGCAAGCGAAGAGAAACCCGTCCCGTAGTCATCGACGGCAACCTGCACACCGAGCTCGCGAATGCCTCTGATGATCGTCAGGGCGCGCGCCGCATCGAACATCATGGCGCCTTCGGTGATCTCGAGCTCGAGTACGTCCGGCAGCACCTCGTGTTGGCTCAACAGCTGCGCGAGCCTCGAGGGCAGGGATAGGTCCCGCAGCATGTGTGCCGAGAGATTGACGGCAACCCGCGTACGCAGGCCCGCGAGCTCCCAGGCTCGCGCCTGGCACAATGCTGCCGTGATGCTCCAGTCCGTCAGCGGCTGCAACAGATCGGTCGATTCCGCGAGCGGAATGACCTCCAGCGGACTCACGGAGCCGTACCTGGGATGATGCCAGCGCAACAGCGCTTCGACGCTCTCAGCTCGCCCGGTGCGCAGATTGACCTGCGGCTGAAAATGCAGCTCGAGTGAGGAGTTGGCAAGCGCGCTACGCAGCTCACCGAGCATCTGCAGGCGACGCAGGCTGTGCTCGTTATCGACGGCACGATAGAACGCGTATACCACCTTCTGGCGCTTGGCGCTGTACATGGCGATGTCGGCGTGCTTCAGCAACTCGTCGGCATTGCCGGCGTCGTGCGGATAGCAGGCGATACCGACACTGACGCCGACCTCGACCGGGGCCCCGTCGCAGTTGATCGGGGTCTTCAGAGTCTCCGCCAGCGCTTGCGCCAGCTCTACCAGCTGCTGCTGTGACATCTGCGGCGCCGGCAGCATGACGAATTCATCTCCCCCCATGCGCGCGATGTAGCCGCGATCTCCCAGCACCCGCTGAAAACGCAGTGCAACCTCGCACAACACCAGGTCTCCCAGGTTGTGCCCGAGGGTATCGTTGACCTCCTTGAAGCGCGTCAGGTCGAGCATGTACAGAAAGAAAGGTTGGCGCGCCCAACGGCTAGCCTCGATGCGCCGTCTGATCTCGGCCCCCAGGGCGTCACGGTTCGGGAGGCCCGTCAACGAGTCGTGCGTCGCCTGATGGCGCAGCCGCTCTTCCTGCGCCTTACGCTCGCGCAGATCGCGCAGCAGGACCGTATGGAGCGTTTCATCCTGCAATTGAACCGGCGTCACCGAGATCTCTACCGGTATCAGCGTCCCATCCAGGGCACGAGCAATCCGCTCGCTGATGCGGCCTTTCACAGAGTCCAGCCAATCCGCCCCGCCCGTCTCGCCAAACTGCGGCAAGAGCCGCAGCAGCGACTGATGCAGCAATCGGGAGGGCTCCGCGCCGAGCAGCCTCTCGGTCGAGGAATTGGCCGAGACAATGCGACCCGCGGCATCCACGCAAAGTATGCAATCTACCGAGGACTCGACGACGCTCAGCAACAGCGCGTTCCGCCTCGTCGCCAGACGCGTCAACAGCAGCCCGCGCAGAGTCTGAGTGTGCAGCAAGCGAAGGGTACTCAGCAGGAAACTTATGCCAACGATGGCGAGACAGGGTACGACCTCGAGCCACACGTGTAGATATCGCGCCACAAAGCCAACCGCGGCGGCGAAGATCATCAGCAAGCTCGCGACAATCGCGCTGCGGCGCCACGAGGTGCTCCGAAACCCCGCTCCCACTGCAAGCGCCCAAAGCGCAAGCAGCGACACGCCAAGCAAAGGTCCTGGCGTCCGCGGTGCCCCGGAACGAGCAGTCTGAGCAGCGAGCGACTGCACCACGACTCCAGGCAGAGACCCGTAGACCGGGACCGGCAGCATGTCCCCCAGCTCAAGGGCGGTCGCACCGATGATGACGGTCTTGCCCGACAGCGCGGCAAGATCGACCCGGCCCTGCAAGACATCGACGTAGGAGAAAAAGTGAAACGTAGCCGGCGAAATCGAGTAATCGATGGGCAGCTTGCCGTTCGCTGGAGCGCGATCGGCGAACAGCCAGAAGGCGGCCGGGAGCCGTCGTGCACCCGGCGCGAGCCACATCGGGTTCATGTCTCGTATCACGGAGTCGCCGCTCGGAAGCACATTCACCGAGCCGAGCGTCGCGTGCGTTGCGAACGCGGGCAATGGCTGCGTGAGTTGAACCTCGTCCCCGTCTCCCGCCGTAACTTGCTCAAAGGCAGGGAGAATCAGAGTGCCGGGATGCCATCGGGCGAGGGCCTGTGACAACTGCGCATCTTCCTGCGGCTCGGACTCGGTGCTGAAGTCTATGTCCAGGAACAGATGCCGCGGATGTGCCGGTAGTACGCGATCCAGAAGCCTCGCATGAATGCTGCGCCGCCACGGCCATTGATGCAGCTGCGCGAGACTGCGCTCGTCGATGCCGATGATGACGATGTCGGAGGCAACCTCATGACGCAGCCAGCGGGCATAGTGGTCGCCGACCGCCCACTCCGGCCGCTGCAGGGCCCCGCCCGAGCGCAGGGCGAGGGTGACGGTCAGTGCGGCAACGGCAATGAGAAGCCAGCCATGGCGATGACCGCTCTCATTCATTGCCACTCTCGTTCATTTCTTTTTCTTGTTCAGCAGCGACTGCAGCGCGGCGTTCAAGTTGCCGGGCCCCTGCCCGTTCGAGTTACTGGAATTGCCCGACCCATTCGAGCTGCTCGAGCTGTTGGAGCTGCCTGAGGCCGGTCCGCTCGAGCCGCTCGAGCCTTGCCCGTTGGAGCTCCCGGTGCCTTGTCCGTTGGAGCTGCCGCCCCCGGAGCTTCCGCTGTTCGAGGCGCTCGAGGTACCTGGGCCCGATCCGGGCGTGACTGTAATGCCGGAATTGCCGGGAGTGGAAGCCGTGCCGGCATTGCCGTTACCGCTCCCGTTAGCATTACCATTCGCGGCGCCGGAGGAGGACGCAGATCCCGTCCCTGACGCTCCGCTTGCGGAACTGCCGAGGCTTGGCGTTGAGCCCGTGCCCGTGTTTGCTGGGCCAACGCTGCCCCCGGCCGTGCCAGACGCACCCGTGCCAGACGTGCCCGCGCCAGCCCCCACGCTACCCCCGCCCGCGCCAGACGTACCAGCGCCGGTCCCGAGGGTACCCCCGCTCGTGCCAGAGGTACCAGCGCCACTCCCGAGGCTGCCACCGTTCGATCCGGCCGCCCCCGTGTCAGCCCCGAGGCTGCCGGCATTCGCACCCGACGTACCTGTATCTACGCTGGTGCCTGCAGAACTTCCTGCCATGTTGGAGGCACCGGCGGCTGAAGTGGCGTGCGTCACCAGTTGGTTGAGAGTCAACGAGCTGCTCGCGCCATGATCGTCGCCCTGCCCGGAAGCCACTCCGGTCGCCAGGGCGGAGGTCGACACTGCCGGGATGACGGAATTGGGACTGATCGCGATGAGCGCGGCAGGACGTGGGACCTCATCCTTGCTGCGGCCCTGCCCCTGGAGTGCGTGGTCAACCCGCTGGCCGGCCGCAATGGCCGCTGCCACTTCAGGGGCTGGACCGTGAATGACTTCGCCGGTCGTCATCCTGATGACACGAATCGCCGGTTGCGAGTGCGAGCGCGTAGCCATCTGACCGGCGCTGAGATCGACGACACTGGTATCATCGCTCGCATGCACTTCGATGCTGCCCTCGAGCAGCGAGATCGTCGTCATCGTGTCTGCCGCCGAGACATTGAAGCGGGTGCCCTTGATGACAGCGACCAGCAGAGGCGTCTCGATGCGCAACTTGTGTGCGGGCCGCTTGGCTACGTTGTAGTAGACGTTGCCCTCACTCTGAACGATCCGATCGAGGGTCTGGTCGGAGGAGGTTGCCTTGGGGATCTGCAGCTGCGAGTTCGCGGCGGCTGAGACCACTGTCGCACCCTGGTGCATCTCCAGCGCGCCATCAGCGCCAACTCGAATCGAAACTGGCAGTTGCAGATCGAGACCGGCCTTCAGTGGGATATCCCGAGCCCCGGACGTGGCGTGCACGTCACCGTTGACCGTCCATATCACGATGGGAGCGCGCGCGCCGGGATCGTCCGCTGCGGTGGCAGTCGCACATAGCGATACCAGAGCAAGCAGCGCACATAGACCAAGGCCGCGGACGCTGTAGCGGTCGGACATGGGCGAATCTCACATTCCGATGAATTCGCTACCATCTTAGGGGCACTGCAGCGTGGCGGATGTGAGGAAGCTCACTCCAGATCGACGGGACTTGCCGATAAATCAGATCAGGTCCTCAGTCCCAAGAACGCGTGCACACTCACCCGCCGGCCCGGCCGCATAAGTCAAATCGCGGCGCTGTTCGCTTGATCGGACGCTCGCTGGTGAGCCTTGCCGCCGTCGCCCTATTCGCGTTCGGGCGACCGGCACACGCTCGTGAGGCGCTGACGGGCGCGGTGATCACGGGCTCGAGTGCATACAGCCCGGAAGCCCTGTTTCCCAGTTACCGCGACGCGCTTGGCCGGCAGATCGACTCCAGAACGGCGCATGCCATTCTCGTGAGAATAGAGTCGAAGTATCTGCGCGACGGCTACGTCAAGCCGCTGCTGGTCATCCGTGATGAGCCCTTGCCCGGAGGAATCCTGCGTGTCGACGTGTACGAAGCACGACTCACGAGCGTACTCCTCAGCGGCAATGCGGGCCCGCATCAACAGAGAGTGGCACGAGTAGCGCAGCAACTGCAGTCGCAGACGTCGCTGCGGCAGAGTGCAATTCCGCTCGGCCTGAAAACACTGCGTGCGCTGCCCGGGCTGGCCGTAGAGGCAAGCACCCGGGCGGACTCCACGGTGCGCAACGGATTCGTCCTCCTTCTCAAACTTCATTACAAGCCTGCATCGGCCGAAATCGGCTGGTCCAACTGGGGGACCAGCCAGATCGGCCCGAACTTTGTATCCACCACGCTGAGCGAGAACGGCTTGCTCGGTGGCCGCGAGCAGCTCAGCGTGCTGCTCGTGTCGGCCACGGACTTCGGTAACTATCACGGCGCCGGAGCTATGCTCACTGCACCGCTGAACCAACTCGGCACCACGATTTCCATGACTGCATTTCACTCCACGGCGCACCCGGTGTTCTCCAGCGTTCCGATCGATCTGGCGTACCCGCACGACCTGGGTAATCTGCAGCTCAACCAGGTACTGATGGACAATGGCCGTGACTCGCTGCGCGCCTACATGGGTATCGACTACGATGATTCGCTCATCAAATACCAGGGCGTGGATCTGCAGTCAGACCGGCTGCGCGTGGGTTTCGCCGGCCTCCAGGTCGAGGGTCACTCGTCCCGGATGAGCTTCGGATCCTCTCTTGGGGTGCGCCGTGGAATCAACGGTCTGGGGTCCGGCGTAGTGGCCATCGATGGCACGACATTGCCGACCAACTACACCGTCGCCAATGGCCAGACCGTCGTGGCGGTGCCTGTCAACTCCGTATTCACCACCCGTTTGACATTCCTCGGACAGTGGAGCACCGATGTGCTGCCGTACGAGGAGC
>CAZLYG010000317.1:0-6488 GCA_964563075.1 uncultured Steroidobacteraceae bacterium
TCCGCCCGGCGGGGCGTTCATCCCTCTCTGTCCGCCAGTCTTCTCCGCAGCGAGCGATTAGTCTGCCACGCCTGGTAGCGCCGACGCGTGGCGGATAACGTCCGCCGGGTACTTCCGTATTCTCTGACGCATAGCGCTTTCTGGCGCGTCCGGCAAAGCCGCACGTGGCGACCTCCGCCCGGCGGGCGTTCATCCCTCTCTGTCCGCCAGTCTTCTCCGCAGCGAGAGGTTAGCCTAAGTTGCGCAGAATCGACGGTGTGACTGAAGCAGATCAAAGAGTTGCCGAAAGAGTCGGCACTACATTTTGGTGTGCAGGACGATCAGGCGGTGAGCGCGACGGGGAGTTGGGCGTCGATGCGCAGGCGCTTCGGGAGCGTGATGCCGAGCCGATCGAGCAGGAGCGACTGGAGCTCATCGGGCTGCGTCACGCAGCGCAGTCGGATCTCACCATGCGTGAGGGTCGGTAGGCACACATCGTGGCAGTGGACGCGCTTGATCTCCTCGAGCACCGTGCGCGGGGAGTTGCCGAGCTCTGCGCGTCGCTGCCACAACTCCAAGGTCTTCCACAGCACGAAGGCCAAGAAGCACACCAGGATGTGTGACTCGACCCGGTCGGCTCTCTGGTGCCAGATGGGGCGGATCGAGAGCTCGCTCTTCTGCACGCGGAAGGCCGCTTCGGCTTGCGCGAGTTGGATGTACGCTCGCCAGAGCTTCTCATCGTTCCAGTCGGTGAGGTTGGTCTTGAGCGCGTAGGCGCCTTCGGAGATCTTTGCCCACTGATCGAAAGCCTCGCTGATCCTCACGTTCAGGTGAAAGCCTGCCGGGCTCTTCGCATCGACGAGGCTCACCTCGTAGCGTGCCGCGGCGCGCTGGTTCTTCTGCAGCAAGCGCCCGATCTGCCGTTGGATCAGGGCTGCATCGAGAGGCCGGCGGGCGCGCTCGATGCGCTCGGCGAGGCGCGCAAGGCCTACCTCGATGCGGCGCGAGAACTTCTGGTGCATCGCACGCTCTTTGTCGCCTCGACATTGGGAATCTCTGCGGCAGGCGCCACCCTATAGTCCGCACCGCTCGAGGATGGGAGTGCGCAGCTTCGAACGCCATGTGCGTCATTCAGTTCTCGGCGTTGTCTTTAGCCTTTTGTCACGAGCGTGCTGCTTGACCTGATCCAACACGAGGCGCATCAATTTCTCAGGCAGGTACCCGTACACGTACTCCCCGGATGCAGTGGGGCGGATGTCTGGGCCCGGCCAGGTAAAACGATTGAGCTCGGTCGTAATGATCCAAGACCGTTCGTCGTCCAGTCTCAGACGTCGCTTGGTCGATTGCGGGATCTCAACCCCGTCTTCACCTGCGAGGGGGCGCGTATGGGTAATGGGAAGCACATACGCCAACGTGCGTCCTGCCTCCGTGATCTGCGTCAGCACGACCCCGCAGGGCCGATCCTTTGCGCCCTCTGCGCGACCTGCGCGGGCCTCGCTCGACCACAGGTACGAGTATCGAATGACTTGGCCGGGTTGTGGCGGGCGAAGCGCCATTGGCCGACCACTAGGTCACTTCATGATTGTATCGGACCGCCTCCGCGGGGATTTCCACGCTGCCCAGTGCCGCGATCTCTTCGTCATTCAGCTCAGAAACATGCATTGCCCGCCGATCCAGGCTGCGAAGGCGCTGGTATTCTTCGGCCGACAGCAGCACCACGTCATCGCGACCGTGACTCGTCACGATCACCGCCTCTCGGTGGGCGATGCCGCGGAGGCGACCGAACTCACGCTGAAACTCACTCGCCGGAACTCTCGCCATGGGACTCTCCGAGGATCGCTGTCCTCGCATTATACTCAAAATACGTATTTTACGCACTTCTGAGAACGTCTATCTCGAAGGGGAGAGTCAAAGGTTGGAACCCTTTTAGATCAGTAAGTTAATGCGTAGCGATCGCTTCGAATCCTCTCTGTCCGCCAGTCACTTCCGAAGCGAGAGATTAGTCGGCCACGCCCGCTAGCGCCGACGCGTGGCGGATAACATCCGCCGGGTATTTCAGTCTTCTCTGTCGTATGGCGCTTTCCTGCGCGTCCCCCGAAGCCGCAGGTGCCGACCTCCGCCCGGCGGGCGTTCATCCTCTCCGCCCGCCACCACCGCCCGAAGGGCGCTCTTCCGCGGTTGCTCGACCGCGGCCGATGCCCCCGCGCTAGCGAAGCCCGTACGACAGACGCAGCGCAATGCGCTGCAGCACCTCAATCAATATATCGTCGTTGAGGGCGCGGTGGAGCTGCGGCTGCTCCGGTATGGAGGCGCGTGCGCGCTCGTTCAGCACTAACGCGGGAGCATGTCCGTTCATCGACGAGCCGTAGTACACGCCCTGGAGATCTGGATAGGCCTCGTACAATTGGCGGGCCCACGCGCGGGTGCGGGAGCGAGGTCCGGAATGGATTGCGGTGGAGGCGCCGACGGTCGTCGCGAAGGCGCCGTGCAAGTTGAGCAGGGTCACCGGTTCGCGCAGCGCAAAGACAACGAGGGTCGGTGCATCGCGAACCCGGTCGATCCGGCGCGTCGCCTGAAAGACCTCGGAGACGCACGTGTCGTCCGGCGCGCAGCAGAGCACGGCCCGATCATGCTCCGCGGGTTGACCGCGTGCGTCGGGCAAGTGGTGATCCCAGCGTGCTGCAGTGGGCCCGAAGCGGCGGAACTGATTCCAACGCGAAGGATGCGAGCCGGCAGAGAAGTAGATGCGTGCCAGGAGCGTGTTGGAGGCCAGCTGGAGGGTTTCTGGTGCGATGTTGCGGAGCGCCTCGACGCCGGGCGGCTCCGGGAATTTGCTCACGGGAATCAGCCACGCGTCAGGTCGCGAGCCAGCCTCACCACGGCGTCGATGGGACGACCTGACAGCAGCCATTCGCGCGGACTCAGCGGCGCCGGATCACTCTCCAGTTGCAGCTCAGAATCCGACAGCAGGAACCAGTCGACCACGTCTAACGGGAACAGATCGGATGGGAGTGCTTTCAGAACCTGAGCGAGACCGGGAATCACGAGACGGCGCTCGAACTGAAAGCGCGGCAGACGCCAGCTCCCATCGTATTCCAACCCAAAGAGGGAACGTTCACGCAGTCTCTGCCGTACCCTGCTCACGTCCACGCGGAGGAGCTTGGCGGCCTCGGACGCCGACAGGCTTTCTTCCAGCAGGGCCATATACTGGGCGTGGCTGCGGATGAGCGGGTCGTCGGTAGCTCCGACGATCGCATCGTCTTTGAAGGCGCCTACCCCACGCAACGCTTTGATCTCGGCGGCCGAGAACTCCGCGGCAGGCCAATGATTGGAAGGCGAGGTGGTCGCCGTGGTTAGAGGGCGGTTGTGCGCCAGCGCAGCCCGAGCGGCGGCATACCACCGGGCCAATGAGCGCTTTTCGGCGGCAGTGCCGCCCGGCAGGTACTCCAGAATGCGGGAGAGGCATCCCCCGGCAATCTGGGCGGTTCACACCCTGCTGTGCCCATCCGCAAACGCGAATGGATTGAGGAATTGGCGATGCCAGAACAGGTTTTTGTCCGCTTCGCCGAGCTCCGCCTCGGCGCAAATCTCGTCCCAGCCATTTTCGATCGCAGATGTTTGCCGCTCGATAGTGGCGGCGGCCTTGCTCTTGGACAGCTGAAAGTGGTGTGCCGCCGCGAGGCAGGTCTTGAGCTTGCTCGACCTGTCATTGCCCACGATAAGCATGGCCTGCGAGGCTTCTCCGCCGGTGCGGCCCTGAGGGCAAATGTCGTACGCGGGTGTGAGTGTCAGGTGCTTGCCATCCCAGAAAGCCGCATGGTTTCTGGCATGGTCATCCGTGTTGCCGCATAGAATGTTGAATACGATTCGCGCGAATAACTCTTCGAGTGTGGTCCTCGGAGCGTCAAAGCGATGGCGGATGATTTCGGCCAGCGTTTCATAACTGGCGTAGCCGGCCTGCATGTCATCAAGCTCGAGGAGAGTCAGCGCGGACACCATCGCCTTTCGTGTCCAACCGCGCTCGGTGTGGTGACGGTCGAAACGCTCGACCAACAGCACATCCTTGCCTGCGGCTTTGACCAGGCGCACCGGCGCGGCGTTGACGCCGGCGAGTCGAGCCAACCGCATGGCGATGAACTCGGCTTTGACCATGCTGTAGAGGTCGGAACTGGATGAAAACTTGGCGATGTATTTCTTGCCGCGATCCTCGATCAAGGCCTTGGGGCGCGCGCCGCCGATCGAGCTGCCGTGGAACAGCGCCTGATCGAGCGCCGGCGTGAGTGGCACTCCTTTTTCGACACGTGCGGCCGATTCCAGCAGCTTTTCCAGCGGGACACTCGCCGCGGCACGGGGAACAAACTCCGTAGCTGAGCGCTGGAAGTCGAGGGCACCGATCCGGTCCGAGCCGGATTCCAACATGTAGGTCAGCTCACTCAATTCCGCGGTATCGGTATTTGCGCCTTTGCGGCCCAGTCTCCTGTTGAGGATGACCCGGCGTCCCCATGCATCGGGGCAAGCGTCGCGAAGGCAACCTGCCATCGACTCCCTTGGCGGCAGGTTTCCCTCACGGAGGGGAAGTTCCGGCTCGTAAATTGGAATAGCGGCAGGCGTGCCATGGAGGCGCTCGAGATAGCTGCGGCCGTAGTTGAATTGAGCATTGCCCTGTTCATCGAGGACCAGTCGACCGGCCACGACCGGATCGACCTCACCCGGTAGCCATATCCAGACATAGGCTTCCTTATCCCCGCTAGAAGTCATCTTTCACCGCCACGGATTTCTTGCGCACGGACTTGGGGAGAAGCGTCAGTTTGTCATCGGTCTGGCGTGCCAAGCGGCTGAGGCCGGTTTGATCGGCATCGAAGAGCTTGAGGCCGACAACAGCCGCCACTTCGAATGCCGCGCCGATCTCGGATGTCATCTCGCCTCTCTCGATTCGCTGGAGCCGCCCACGCGAAATTCCCGCCCGCTCGGAGACCTCAATCGTGGTCATCTTGCGTTCCGTGCGGGCGGCGCGGATCAGCTTGCCGAGTAGCTCCACGGCCTCGCGGCTGTAGCGGGAATAGGGAAGGGCGCGTTCGTGCTGCATATCGTGTTCCATATACGAATCATTTGAAGTATTCGTGGGCTATATATGGAACATGATACGGTGAATTCCCGGTCTATCGCAACAACGATCTGAACCATATGCGGATCGCGAGCGATCTTCGTGGGTTACATACGGGTCAGGACCCGGCCAGTTCAGCGCAGAGGCGAGGCAGCCGCAACTTCATCTCGGAAGCGCGGCAATGCGGCGGCCTCCTGGCGACATCGCGGCGGCTCTGAAGTGATCGCGATGGAGTCCCGATGTCAGCAGCAGTGGTGGCTGGATTACGAGCGACTGCAAAACCAACGGCCGAGCCGCGCTGACCGACAGGCGTGGGGCGACTTTATCGCCGCACAGGATAAGCTCGAACAGAGATACCCTACTTGCGGGAAACTCACCACCGCCAACCGATGATATTGCCCATCATTTCATGAGCTCCTCTGTGCATCAGACCCGGGACCCGGTCCCGCGGACGCTTTTTCAGAAGATCTGGGACCGCCATGCAATCTTTTCGCGTGAGGACGGCCAGACGCTGTTGTATGTGGACAGCCACTACCTGCAGGACGGCTCGGCGCCGGCATTCGAGATGCTGCGGCAGCGCGGCCTCAAGGCTCGGGTACCTGAACGGGCTTTTGCAACGCCCGATCACTACGTACCCACCCACAGCCGTGACCTCGCGAGCATTGCGGACCCCGAGAAGCGGGCGATGGCCGAGGCTCTGCTCCGGGACAGCGCCGCCGCCGGCATCGCCTGTTTCGGCCTCAACGACCCCCGGCAGGGCATCGTGCATGTGGTCGCGCCCGAGCAGGGATTGAGCCAGCCCGGAATGCTGATCGTGTGTGGCGACAGCCACACGTCCACCCACGGCGCGCTCGGCGCGCTCGCATTTGGCATCGGTGCGACAGAGGTCGCTCACGTTCTGGCAACGCAGACCCTGTGGCAACGCAAGCCCAAGGCATTCCGTGTGCTGTTGGAAGGTGGGCTGCAGCCGGGAGTCTCGGCGAAGGACATCATTCTCGCCATCATCGCCAGAATCGGCGCGGCGGGGGCGACCGGACACGTGATCGAGTACGCCGGCTCCGCCATCGCCGCCGTGTCGATGGAGTCACGACTTACGATCTGCAACATGACGATTGAGGCGGGCGGCCGGGCTGGGATGATCGCGCCCGATGCGACGACGTTCGCCTACCTGAAGGGCCGCCCGTTCGCGCCGCAGGGTGAGGAATGGGACCGGGCCGTCGCCAGGTGGCAGGATCTGGTGAGTGATCCGGGTGCGGCGTTCGATAAGGAAGTGGCACTCGACGTCAGCGAAATTGCGCCTATGGTCACTTGGGGCAATAGCCCAGAGGATGCTCTCCCGATCACTGCACGGGTTCCCGATCCGTCCAGCGCTTCCACTGCCGAGCGACGAGACGCCATGCTGCGT
>CAZLYG010000318.1:0-1817 GCA_964563075.1 uncultured Steroidobacteraceae bacterium
TCGTTGATGCCCTTCCAACCGGCGATGGAGGAGCCGTCGAACATTTTGCCGTCGCGGAACAGATCCTCGTCCACGAGCTTCGCGGGGATGGTGACGTGTTGTTCCTTGCCGCGAGTGTCCGTGAATCGGAGGTCTGCAAACTTGACCTCTTTTTCTTTTATCAGCTTGATTACTTCAGTGGGTGTCATATCGCCTCCGGGAAAGGGTAGTGCTCGGTTACGTCTCAAGGCCTCGAAGCCACCCGCATGGAGGGGGACCACCCGTGCGCGGCCTTCAGCGTGGTAGAGCGGCCAGACAGTGCAGGCCGTATGCCAGCCGGACAGCATCGAGAAATCAAAAGGTTAGCGGTATTGCGACGCCCCGTTGCACCATGAGCGTGCGCAGCGGGGGCGCCATTGCACCACAAAGTGGCGGTGGGTGGAACGGAAAATGGGGGTGCGGCGGCTGCGGGTGGCTTGTGCCAGCGGGTGGTGCAGGGTAGGATCTATATGTGTACTAGTTTTGGTGTGAGTCCACATATGGAGATCAGAGATGCCCACGGCGAGCGCTTGCCGCCCGATTCCGAAACGGCAGCCGGCGCAGGGGCGGTCGGGTTACGGGCATTCGCGCGCATCGCCGAGCTCTGGCACCTGTCGGTCGCCGAGCAGCTGACACTGCTGGGCATCCACTCGCGCTCGACGTACTTCAAGTGGCGCAAGGAACCGCATGCGCGCCTGCCGCGCGACACGCTGGAGCGGCTTTCCTACCTGCTCGGAATCTACAAGGCCCTGCAACTGCTCCTGCCGGCCACCACGGCAGCGGATGAATGGATCCGCCGTCCCAACGCCGAGCCTCTGTTCGGCGGCCGTTCGGCGCTCGATCGAATGCTCTCAGGGAATGTCGCTGACCTGTATCTGGTGCGGCAGTACCTCGACGCGCAGCGCGGCTGAGCACGGCTGCCCGGCCTTGCAAATGCCTGTGACGACACTGGGCGATCCGCCCTCGAGCGAGGTGCGCTGGCAGCCTTGCTTTCGCATCATCCCGAGCCGCTTTCCGACCATTCATCTGTTCGAGCGCGTTGCCGACCCGGCCGACTGGGATGCGTTGTACTGGCTGGAATCGCTGACCAATCCGCGACTGCGCCAGGAAGTCGGGGCCATCGAGCTCGTCCCTGCGCAGGATCGGGTATTCGGTCCCGGCGCCACGGTGATCATGGCGCCCTTCACGCACCTGAATCCGGGCGGCAGCCGCTTCGCCGACAGCACGTTCGGGGTCTTTTACACCGCGGCGAGCCAGTCCACGTCGATCGCCGAGACGCGCTTTCATCGCGAGCAGTTTCTACGCGCCACGCGTCAGGAGCCGATCGAGCTGGATATGAGGAGCTATCTGGCTGACGTCGCTGCCAGGTTCCATGACATTCGCGGCTTGCGCTCACAGCTGCCGCAGATCTATGACCCGGACAGTTACGTGTCCTCGCAGGAGCTCGGACGAAGGCTGCGGCGCGGTGGCTCCAACGGCATCGCATACGACAGCGTGCGGCACGAGGGCGGGCAGTGCCTGGCGATCTTCCGGCCACGGTTGATCCAGAACCTGCGGCAGGGCATGCACCTGCGCTACGTGTGGGATGGCACTCGCATCAGCCGCGTCTACGAGCTGCGGCTGATCGACCCGCCGTGAGCTTCAGGAGCTCCGGGGAGACCGGCGCAGGTACGTAGTAGTGGGGCCCGCTATACTGCGGTGCTTTCGGCCAAAGATGCCCCGCATGAAACTCGGCATTCCTCCGCGCACCTTCCAAGAGCTCATTTTTGCCTTGCAACGCTACTGGTCGGGCCAGGGTT
>CAZLYG010000318.1:1827-6466 GCA_964563075.1 uncultured Steroidobacteraceae bacterium
ATCCTGCAGCCCTACGACATGGAGATGGGAGCCGGCACGTTCCATACAGCCACGTTCCTGCGCGCCATCGGTCCAGAGCCCTGGAGAGCCGCTTACGTGCAGCCCTCGCGGCGCCCAACCGATGGCCGCTACGGCGAGAATCCGTTCCGCGCGCAGCACTACTACCAGTATCAGGTCGTCATCAAGCCCTCGCCCCTGGACATTCTGGATCTGTACCTGGGAAGCCTGCGCTCGCTTGGCTTCGATCCTCTCGTGCACGACATCCGCTTCGTGGAGGACAACTGGGAATCCCCGACGCTCGGCGCCTGGGGTCTCGGGTGGGAAGTGTGGCTGAACGGGATGGAGATCACCCAGTTCACCTACTTCCAGCAGGTGGGGGGACTGGACTGTCGCCCGGTCACGGGCGAGATCACCTATGGCCTGGAGCGACTGGCCATGTATCTGCAGGGAGTGCAGAGCATGTATGACATCCTGTGGACCGACGATGCCGGCAGGCGCGTCACCTATCGCGACGTGTTCCACCAGAACGAAGTCGAGCAGTCGGCTTACAACTTCGAGCACGCCGACGCGATCATGTTGTTTCGACACTTCGATGACCACGAAAAAGCCTGCAAGGAGCTGCTCGCGGCGAAGCTGGCCCTGCCGGCGTATGAGCAGGTGCTGAAGGCTTCACACACATTCAACCTGCTCGATGCGCGGCGCGCAATCTCCGTTACCGAACGCCAGCGTTACATCCTGCGTGTCAGAGCGTTGGCGAGCGCCGTCGCGCAGGCGTACTACGCGAGCCGCGAGGCACTCGGCTTTCCGATGCTGGCCGCGCCCGGCATGGGTACCAACGTTGGCGCTGGCCAGCCCGTCTCCGGAGCTCAGGCATGACCGACTTCCTCGTGGAAGTGGGCACGGAAGAGCTGCCCCCGAAGTCCCTTCGCACCCTGGAGCTGGCGTTTGCCGCCGGCATGCGCACCGGGCTGGAAACCGCCGGACTCAAATCCGGCGAGATCGTGTCGTTTGCGACCCCCCGCCGCCTCGCCGTGCTGGTCAGGAAGCTTTCCGCTCAACAGCCCGACCAGCCGATCAAACGCCGTGGCCCGCCACTGACGGCCGCGTTCGACGCCGCCGGACAGCCCACGAGGGCCGCGCTCGCCTTCGCGCAGAGTTGTGGAGTTGCGCTCGAGGAGCTGCAGAGGCTCGACGAAGGCAAAGGCACCTTTCTTTTCCTCGTCGGCACCAAGGCAGGCGCCCGTGCCACGGAGTTGCTCCCGGGGATCGTTCAGGGCGCACTGGACGCTCTGCCGATCGCGCGGCGAATGCACTGGGGATCCGGCACGGCCGAGTTCGTCCGGCCCGTGCATTGGCTGGCGATGTTGTATGGAAAGGAAGTCGTCCCCGCGACGGTGTTGGATACGGTCGCGGGCAATCTGACTCGCGGGCACCGGTTCCACGCGCCCAAGCCGATTCGCATCACATCGCCCGCCTCGTATGAGCGCGCCCTGAGCGCGAGGGGTTACGTGCTCGCCCGCTTCGAGGCCCGCCGCACCAGGATCCGGGAACGGGTGGAGGCAGCGGCGGCCGAGCTCGGTGGCCGCGCCCTGATCGGTGCGGATCTGCTGGATGAGGTGACGTCCCTGGTCGAGTGGCCCGTACCCGTCACCGGTCGTTTCGATGAGCGATTCCTGTCGCTGCCGCGCGAAGTGCTGATCTCGACTCTGCAGGACCACCAGCGCTACTTTGCGGTGGAAGACGCACACGGCCAACTGCTGCCGCATTTCATCACCGTCAGCAACATCGAGAGCAGCGAACCGGCGAAAGTCGTTGAGGGGAACGAGCGTGTCGTGCGGCCTCGCCTGGCAGACGCTGCCTTCTTCTGGGAGCAGGACCGCAAGCAGCCGCTTGCTGCGCTGCGAGAGCGTCTCGATGCAGTTACTTTCCAGGCCAGGCTCGGCTCACTTGGCGACAAGACTCGCCGCGTGCGGCGCCTGGCTGGGGAGATTGCCGCGGCAATGGGCAGGCCCCGCGCAGATGGCGAGCGGGCCGCTGAGCTGTGCAAATGCGACTTGCTCACCGCCATGGTCGGGGAATTTCCGGAGCTGCAGGGAATCGTGGGCGCGTACTACGCGCTGGCAGACGGTGAGACACCGGAAGTGGCCGTGGCCATCCGTGAGCACTACATGCCGCGCGCAGCGGGCGATGAGCTGCCGGCGACTCACGCCGGCATTGCCGTCGCGATCGCCGACAAGCTCGATACGCTGGTCGGTATTTTCGCCATCCGCGAGAAACCTACCGGCACGCGGGACCCTTTCGGCCTGCGGCGGGCTGCGTTGGGCGTGTTGCGTATTCTGATCGAGGAAGGGCTCGACCTGGATCTGCGTCGCTTTATCGACCTGGCGCTCGAGAGCGTGCTCGCCGATATCGAACGGATCAAGAGTGCAGCGGAGGTTGCGCGCGCCGCCGCAGCAGCAGCACGCGCTTCGTCCGAAGGGTCGGTGCCTCAGGTTCCGGCGGCGCCTCCGAGACCTAACTCGCAGTCGCCGGCATCACCCGCGGACATTGGCACGGAGGTCTACGATTTCATCATGGAGCGACTGCGTGCTTACTACCTGGAGGGCACCGCCAGCTCGCCCACTACAGGGCGCGCGTCGATCACGACCGAGATGTTTGATGCCGCACTCGCCACCCAGCCCTCTTCGCCGGTGGACTTCGACGCGCGCCTGAAGGCGCTCAGCGCGTTCCTGGAGCTCGAGGAATCGGCGAGCCTGACGGCCGCGAACAAGCGCATCGCCAATATCCTGCGCAAGGCCCCTGAGAAGGCGAACGGCGAGGTGCAAGTCGAGAGCCTCAAGGAGGCCGCGGAGGTCCGTTTGTTCGATGCGATGCGCTCGCTGCGCGGCGCCGTGGCGGCAGCGACCGAGCAGCGTGAGTACGCCAACGCACTCGGCAGGCTGGCCCAGCTGCGCCCGGCCATCGATGCGTTCTTCGATCAAGTCATGGTCATGGATGAGGATCCGAAGCTGCGCGCCAATCGCCTCGCCTTGCTGGCCCAGCTGCATGGATTGTTCTTCCGCATCGCGGATCTGTCGAGGCTCCCCGGTTGATGCAGCTGGGCCAGCTCATCGGCTCGATCGTCTACACAGCGTTCCTGTTCCTGTGGACGTTCGGCTACGCGATCTTCTTCACCCTGGCGTGTCTGTTCCTGCCCTTCCGGCGGCGCTTCGTGCTCGCGCGGGTGTGGGCGATCGTGTTGCTGCGCATGTTGAAGTGGACCTGCCGCCTGGATTACCGGATCGAGGGCGCGGAGAACATGCCGCAGGGCAATCACGTCGCGCTGTGGAAGCACTCCTCCTCGTGGGAGACGATCGCCATGGCGATGGTGTTTCCGCGCCAGGTATGGGTGCTCAAGCGCGAGCTGCTGTGGATTCCGGTGGTCGGCTGGGGGATCCGCCAGCTGCACGCGATTGCCATCGATCGTAAGTCGGGGCATTCCGCCGTCCGCCAGGTCGTAGACCAAGGCAAGCAGCGTCTGGAGGAAGGCGACTGGATCATCATCTTCCCCGAAGGCACCCGTACGACGGTCGGGCAGACGCGCAAATACGGAGTCAGCGGCGCACTGCTCGCTTCGGAGACCGGGTGCCTGATCGTCCCCGTCGCGCATGATGCCGGTTCCTACTGGCCGCGCCGCGGGCTCCGTAAGAGGCCGGGCACCATTCGTCTCGTCATCGGGCCGCCTATCCAGGCCCGCGATCGTGATCCCAGGGAGATCAATCGAGAGGCACAGGCGTGGATTGAATCGGCCGTGAATCAGTTGATGGCGGGGGCCGGATGCGGGCCGCGCTATTAGCTCAGCTGTGAATCAATAGACCCGCTAAATGTCGAGATTGGTCACGGAAAGCGCGTTCTTTTCGATGAACTCGCGACGCGGCTCCACCTGATCGCCCATCAGCGTGGTGAAAATGTCATCGGCCGCCACGGCGTCCTCGATCTTCACCTGCATGAGTCGCCGCTGCTCCGGATTGATGGTCGTCTCCCAGAGCTGCTCGGGATTCATCTCACCCAGGCCTTTGTAGCGCTGGATGGTCTGTCCCTTGCGCGCCTGGTCGAACAGCCAGCGCATCGCCTCCTTGAAGGATCCGACCTCGTGCCGCTCGCTGCCGCGCATGACGTGCGCGCCCTCTCCCATGAGTCCCGAGAGAGTGCGCGACAGGTCGACGATGCGCTGATATTCCGCGGACTCGAAGAACTCCCGCGGCAGATACTTGTGACTGAGCGTCCCGTGCTCGGTCTTGTGGATGACGACGCGCGCCGCGTGCGCATCGCTGGCATCCCCAACCTCGACTCTGAAAGTGCGTGTCCCGTCATCGAGAGCATTCAGGCGCCGGTGCAGATCCTCTGCCCAGGCACGCAGGAGCTCCGGCCGGTCGAAGTTGGCGGGCGTCATCTCCGGTGTGTAGATCAGCTGGTCCAGAAGCCGGTCGTCGTAGCGCCGTGACCAGCGCTTGATGATGGCCTGCACTTCCATGTATTTGCGGGCGAGCGCTTCCAAGCCGGCGCCCTGCAACGGCGGCGCCTCTGCGTTCACATGCACCGCCGCTCCCTCGAGCGCAGTGTTGAGCTGGCCCAGGGCGCTGGCCTGGCCGCTGAGACG
>CAZLYG010000319.1:0-6437 GCA_964563075.1 uncultured Steroidobacteraceae bacterium
GGAAGCTGTACCATTTTTGCGCGGCTCCCCAGGTCACCGCTCCGGCGGCAGCGGTGCGGCCGTGAAAGGCGCCCTCGATGGCGGCGATGTGCGGGCGGGACGTCATCCGGAACGCCAGCTTCAGCGCGTTCTCGTTCGCTTCCGCGCCGCTGTTGACGAAAAACACACTCTTGAAGTCCAGCCTGGAGAACTTCACCAGCTTCTCGGCGGCCCGCGAGCGGACCTGCATGTGCACCGCGTTCGTCTGGAAGTTGCACTCCTGCGCCTGCTGAGTGAGCGCACGCGTCCAGGCGGGATGGCCATAGCCCAGTCCCGCGACAGCATGACCTCCGTACAGGTCGAGAATGCGCTCGCCCCTGCTGTTCCTCAGCCACACGCCTTCTCCCGCGACGATCTCGACGGGGTACTGCGAGAAAACGTGTGCCAGGTAGTCGTGTCCGGCTGGAGTCGCTGCGCGCGCAGCGGTGGCTGAGGCTGCTGTCATGGGTCGCCCTTGATCAGGTCCAACCGGCCGCGGGAGCGGTGAGACCTGCGGTCTCTGCCAGCCCGAACAGCCGGTTCATCCATTGCATGGCACCGCCCGCGGCGCCCTTGTTGAGGTTATCCAGCACGCACATCACGGCGGCCGTGCGGCCATTGGCGGCCGCAGACAGGTGCGCGTAGTTGCTGGCAACGACATCCTTCAAGCGGGGTGCCGTATCCAACACGCGCACGAACGGTGCATCCGCGTAGAACTCCTTCAGAGCAGCAATGAGCTGCGCTTTGTCCATGGGCTTCTTCAGTTGCGCCTGCACGGTGAGATGAATGCCCCGTGAATAGGGCCCCGAGTGAGGCACAAAGGAGAACTCGGCATCCACTCCTGACGCGCTGCGCGCACAAGCCGCGATCTCAGGCACGTGCCGGTGTGACAGCGGGTTGTAGGAATACAGATCGCTGTGCCGCAGGGGATGATGCGTCCCCTCGACGGGCTTGCGCCCCGAACCGGTGCTCCCTGTCACCCCCGCGACAAACAACATGGGGTGCGTGAGCCCGAGGGACAGCAACGGTACGCTCGCCAGCAGCGTCGCGGATGCGAAGCATCCGGGGTGTGCCACATGTGGCGTATCGAGAGTCTTTTTGTGCTCCGGGAGAGCGCAGCTGAACTGTGCCAGGCGTGCAGGTGCGCCGTGGGGATGCTTGTAGACCGCTTCGTACGCTTCCGGCGACCTGTAACGGTAGTCAGCGGAGATATCCACTACGCGCGGCCGTGTCCCGCCGCGCTCAGCGTTCTTCAGCAGCGAGTCGATCAGTGCCGCCGCGGCCCCATGCGGGGCTGCGCAGAAAATAGCCGATTGCGGCGTTTCGGCGACGAGCTTCTCCACCGCCGTCTGCGACTGGAAGCGCGTGTCGGGGTACACACTGGCCAGATGAGGGAAGGCCTTCCCTACGCTCTCCCCGGGCTGGCTGTCCGACATGACAGCCGCGAGTTTCATGTGCGGATGTCCCGAGATCAGGCGCAGCAGCTCTCCTGCGACATAGCCGGTCCCTCCGAGCACTATGGTTGGGATGAGATCGCTCATTGCGGCGTTTTGACTCCCAGTGCCTCGATCACGCGGTCCCCAAGAGCCGCGCCATTGGTCATGGCATTGAACGCCGGGACCCCGAGCTGCTTGGTAATGATATCGACGCCGACCTGGTTGTCCGTGGACGGGCCTGTTACAACACACGGCTCGACACCGAAGCGATCACGCAGCAGTTTCACGCCGCCCCAGGCAGCAACGGGATCGTTGGCAGAGAGAATGACGCCGGTGAGCGCAGTGCGAATGTCGGGGCACTCGAGAATGGCATCGACGCCATAGGTCCCCAGAATGCCGTCACCCAGCTCGAACACGATCACATCCGGCTTGCCGCTGCTGAGCTCGGTCAGCATGCTGCGCGTGAGCGCCGGTCCATTGGCGCGCGTGGTGGTCACCACGCCCAGGTCGGTAAAGATGAGCGAACGGCGCGCTCCTGAGTCTTCCATCGCGAGAATGTCGCGGCGCAGAGAGACACCCGTCGCCTTGAACGCGTCAACGACGAGACCGCGATGCCGCATGCGGCTGATGACCGCACACGCGGCCGCCGTCTTTCCGGCTTCCATGCAGGTGCCCGCCAGAGCCACCACGGGCACACCGTGAGTATCGAGCACGGCACTCTGCTCGAGTCGCTTGTGCCCGACGCGCGCCGGCACGCCGATCCGCTCTCCCAGGTACGGAAAGTTCAGAACGACGCCGAGCACGCGGCAGTCGAACGGCTTGCCCTTGTCGGGGTTGACCGAATCGCAGACGCCGAGCACGCCGCCGATGTTGAGCATCTGGATCACATCGCCCGGCTTGAGGCTCGGGGGCACATGGCCGGAGTAGCCGAACAGCGCCTGCCGGTGGCCGAGAGCGCCGACGACGATGTCTCCCTTGCCCACTTTCGCCATGCGGCCACTGGTCAGCTCGAGAGTGTTATACGTGGACTTGTTGGTGAGGACCTCCACCACCACCACCACGCCTTCCTCGGAAGGAATGTCCGGTGAAATGCGCACCTCGTGCGACAGGCCACACGCCTGCGTGACGGAGGCTACCTTGTCGACCACGACAACGGTTCGCATGCCCACGGTTGCCACCTGGTCCATCTTCAAGTCCCTTGCGCGCGCTCGCCTGCGCGGCGATGAAACACACCCGTGAGCGAAACGATCTTCGAGAATCCCAGGGCGTCGGTGGCAGTCCACTCACCCGCGGCCTCGCCGTACACGCCTTTGGAGGCGGCCATCAACGAGTAGGGCGATTCGACGCCCTCGATGAACAGCGAGCCCGGACGGAACAACACGTTCACCTCTCCCGTCACCCGCTCCTGCGAGGACACGAGCAATGCCTCGATGTCACGGCACACCGGATCCAGCAGCTGTCCTTCGTGCACGAGATCTCCGTAAGGTTGCGCGACGAGCTCCTTGATCCGTTGCTGCCGTGGCGTGAGCACGAGCTTCTCCAGCTCCCGGTGCGCGGTGAGCAGCGTTTCGGCGGCGGGCGCCTCAAAGGCAACGCGGCCCTTGGTTCCGATGATGGTGTCGCCCAGGTGAATACCGCGGCCGATGCCGAACGGCGCGGCGAGCGCTTCCAGGGTCTCGATCGCGGCCACGGCGGACAGTGCCCTGCCGTCTACAGCCACGGGACGACCGCGCTCGAAGGAGATGACATGGCGCTCGGGAGCTCGGGGATGGCTGAACGCGTCTCGTGTCAGCACCCATGCGCTGTCCGGAATGCTCCCACCCGAGGTGAGAGTCTCCTTGCCGCCGATAGTCACGCCCCACAGACCGCGGTTGATGGAGTATGCGGCGCCAAACGGCGGAACCGGCAGGTTGCGCTTCTGCAGATACTCGAGCTCATCCTGCCGTTTGAATGCCTTGTCACGTACGGGCGCGAGTACCTCGAGGTCCGGCGCGAGCGTGCGCAAAGCCACCTCGAAGCGCACCTGATCGTTACCTGCTGCGGTGCAGCCATGCGCAATCATGTTGGTGCCGATCTGTCTGGCCATGCGCGCAATCGTTTGCGCCTGCATGACGCGCTCAGCGCCTACGCATAGCGGGTATAGCTGCCCGCGCCGCACGTTTCCCATGATGAGAAAGCGGAGGACCTGCTCGAAGTAGTCCGCGCGCGCATCGACCTGATGGTGCGCCACGGCACCAAGGGCCCGCGCACGCTCGGCGAGAGTCCGCGCAGCTGCGGCATCGATACCGCCCGTATCGACCGTCACCGTGACGATGGGGCGACGATAGTTCTCCGCCACCCACGGGACGAGAAATGAGGTGTCCAGGCCGCCGGAGTAGGCGAGCACAATGGGATGGTCGAGACTGGGCTGGGAGCCCGAAGAGGATGGGACGGCTGACATTTTTTCCTAAACTCGGAAGACGGTTTGCAGGCGGGCGACGAGAGCGTTCTGCGAGCGGGCGTTGATCGTTGCGATGAAGATGGTGTCATCGCCGGAGATAGTTCCGGCCACTTCGGGCCAGGCGGCCCTGTCGATGGCGACAGCGACGCTCTGTGCTGAGCCTATGGTGGTTCGCAGCACCGTCAGCGTGGGCCCGGCACGCTTGATCCCTCGGATGAACTGCGTGAGTCCGCTGAAATCTCCCTGGGCACGTCCTACCTCATCCGGCGGCAATACGTAGCGTCCGCTGGCCTTGAGCACGCCCAGGTCGCGCAGATCCCGGCTGATGGAGGACTGAGTCACCTCGTGTCCCTCCCGCTTCAGCAGGTGCACCAGGTCTTCCTGCTTGCGCACCAGCCCATCGCGCAGGATACGCACGATGGCATTGCGGCGAACGGCTTGTTGAGCATCGGTCAGCACGGCACGGGCTCATATGAGCATAAACTTGCAGGCATTGTGCATATTCATGCACGTGCGGTCAAGCGCCCATCACGCCTTTGCCCGCTGCCGGGGCGCGAGCGCCGCGATCACGCGGAGGTAAGGATCAGCTCAGGTTCGGATCAGGCCTCTGAGGGCCTTCGCGGCGTGGCTGTCTGGAAACACCGAGCTCTCGATGGCGTCGTACGGCACCAGCAGGTGCTCCTGCAGCACGCCCTTGAGCACCGATCGCAGATCGAGCGTCGGCTGCAGATCGCGCCCGTCATACAACGCGCGCGCGGACAGCCCAGGCCAGTCGGCGACCACGCGGCCTCCCTGCACAGCGCCGCCGACAAGGAACGCCGTCGCCCCGGTGCCGTGGTCCGTGCCCCGTGTGCCATTGACCGCGACCGTCCGCCCGAACTCCGTCGCCAGCACGACTGCGGTGTCTTTCCACACCGGGCCGAGTTGTTCCCGCAGCGCTCTCAGTCCCGCATCCAGCGCTGTCAGGCGGCCGGCCAGCTGGCCCTCAGCGCTGCCTTCGTTGGCGTGCGTGTCCCAGCCTATCGTGTCGAATACCGCGACCTTCGGACCGTCCTCCCTACGAAGGAAGCCTGCTGCCGCGTTGACGACCTCGGTGTAACGCGCGCCGGGTTTACCGGGTTTGGCGAGCTGCGCTTCATCCTGCCGCGTCGCGTCCTGCTTCATCGTCGCATCATCGCGAACAGCGGAGCTCTCGGGGGCGGCGACATCGGAGCCCACCGCGGCCGTTTTCATCATGCCGGCCGGCTGTTGCTGTGCCACGGGTTGTGAGGAAGAGGCGATCTCGTCCGCGGCCAACGCATCCGCCAGGCGCCTGGCGAGCAAAGGATCCGCGGCATAAAGGTCAGTGATGCGTTGCAGAGTGTCGTCGTCCAGCGCTGCCAACTTCGACGGCGACCACGACGTCACCGCCGCCGGGCCGCGCATGACGAGCGGCACGTTCTGCCCCAGAGCGACGCCCCGCTCACGCGCGCCGCGGCCGGCAGCCGGCATCGCTGCGAGTGCGCGATTCAGCCAGCCAGTCTGCACGGCATGCGGCCGCACATTGCCGTTTTCCAACACATCCTGCCCGTCGAAATGCGAGCGCTCGCGGTAGGGGCTGGCCACAGCGTGAAACACGACCAGCTCACGTGCCGCGAAGCACTCGTGCAGGAACGCGCAACTCGGATGCAGTCCGAACGGATTGGTCAGAGGTAACACGCCACCCGGGGAGCCGGGGGCCTGCAGAGCCAGGTCGCGCCGCAAATTCCGATAATCCGGATCTCCGTAAGGAGGTACCACGGCGAGGCCATCCAGCGCTCCGCGCAGGATGACGAATACGAAACGCGACTGCGCGTCGGTGTCCGCCCGGGCGAACGAGACTCCGGAGGTGACCAGGGCGGCTCCGACTGCCAGCGCCCCCTGCTTGATGAACTGCCGCCTTCCGCAAGATTGCATGGTCGTTGACCTCGTTCTCAGCGCCGCATGAACTCAGGAGCTGCGAGCAGGAGCGTCAGCGCCTGCGGCGCACTCGCAGCGCGCGAGACTGCGGTGCGTGTTTTCGGAGAGAGGGTGTCACCCAGCAGTTGCGCGGCCAGCTCGACGGCATCCCGCCTGCCGCCGACGCGCTGTCCGACAGCATCCGCCCATTCGATCCGCTTCATGAGCGCGGACCCGCCGCTCCAGTCATCGCTGCGATCCGGCCACCCGGCGGGCGATCCGGGACTATAAGTGCGCTGGCCCAGCACTTCGAACGCGCCCAGAGCGCCCCGGCCTTGCCCGACCGGCAGCTCCAGTCCGCGGAAGGTGGAGAGGATGTAGTCGGACGGCGTTTTGTATTTCGAGAGAGGTTGTGTCCATGCTTCTGGCGCCGTCAGCAAAGCGTGGTAGACCGTGGGGAGATCGCCGCCACTGGAAGCAAAAGCCTGCGCGACGCGAGTGACGGCGGCAGGCTCGGGATCATCGGAAATGAAATGACGACAGAGCTTCGTCGCAATGAAATGCGCCGTCGCCGGTTGCGCCGCGATATCTCGCAGGACTGCCTCTCCCTGCCCGATGCCATTGTC
>CAZLYG010000320.1:0-6415 GCA_964563075.1 uncultured Steroidobacteraceae bacterium
CGTACGTTCGCCTGGGTCAGAACGCGACGACGCTGTCCGGCGGCGAAGCGCAGCGTGTGAAGCTGGCGCGAGAGCTGGCCAAGCGCGCGACGGGGCGGACGCTGTACATCCTCGACGAGCCGACCACGGGCCTGCATTTCCACGACGTCGCGCAGCTGCTGGAAGTGCTGCATCGCCTCAGGGACGAGGGCAACACCATCGTCGTCATCGAGCACAATCTGGATGTCATCAAGACCGCCGACTGGATCATCGATCTGGGGCCGGAGGGTGGCGAAGGGGGCGGACGCATCATTGCCACCGGCACCCCGGAGAGGATTGCCGGCAGCCCCGAGTCCGCGACGGGCGAGTACTTGCGTCCCTTGCTGCGAGCGGCCGAGCAACGGCGCTCCGCCTCGGGCAGTTGAGGCTTAGCCGCGAAGCGCGACGGCCACCGGCAGTTTTGCGGCGCGGAGGGCCGGAAACAGCCCGCCAAGGACGCCGATCACGAGCGCGAACGTCGCGCCTATGACGATCAGCCCGGGTGTGACGCTTAGCGCAAAGCTGATCGGCGAGCGCGTAGCCAGTGCAGTGCTAACGACGTTGCCGTCGAAGAATATCCAGGCGATGCCAGCCCCGAGCACGGCCCCGGCAAGCGCCAGCAGCAGCGCCTCGACGAGTACCGAGACCACCACGGGCGCCGCACCGAATCCAACGGCACGTAACGTCGCGATCTCGACCCGCCGCGCGCTGATGGCGGAGTACATCGTGTTGAGTGCGCCAAACGTCGCTCCAAGGGCCATGAAGCCGCCGATGACGTAGGCGATGATCTGCAGAATCCGCGCGAGCGGTCGGGAGGTCTCCTCGAAGTAGGCCTGCTCGGCCTTCACACTGACCGCGAGGGTCGGATTTGAGCTCAGCGCGTCCTTGAATTTCGTGAATGCGCCGGGGGCTTCCAGCCACACCGTGGTGCTGTTGAACACTGACCCGTTGCGCATTGTCGCCAGCAGCGTGTTGGAGTCCGTGAGAAACTCCGACTCATGGGCATCGGCGTTGCTGGCAAAAGCCCCGGTGACCGTCCAGTCCCCATTCGGCATGGGAATGTGAGCGCCGACAGGGATGCTCAGGCGCTTCTGCGCCGAGCGCCCCACGATCATCTCGTTGAGACCCGCCTTGAACATCCGCCCTGCCACGAGCTTGATCTCGGGCCGCAATGCAAACGCCTGCGGGCCCACCCCGCGCACGACGATGAACGCATCGGTTCCGCCTCGATACTCAGGCAGAAGCACCGCAGTCAGGTACTCCGCCGAGGCAATGGGGCGGCCGTCGGCATCCTTCTTGATTCCTGGAGCGCTGAGAATCGTCACCGCGTTATCCCGCGGAAACGAGCCGGAGGACTCGCTGTTGGCGTCGCGGCCCAGCACGATGGCGCGCTCAGGGCGCCCGGTGCGAGTCATGGACTCCATGAACCCTCGAGCCATGGCCAACACCGAGATGAGCACGGCGACGACCGCCGCAACGCCAACGATGGTCACGAGCGAGCTTCCATAGCGCTCGGGAACACTGCGCAGATTCATTCCCGTGACCGCTACCGTCTGACTGAGCGAGCTCATCGGGGTCAGTTCACGGCCAGAGCCTGAACGATACTGAGATTGCGGGCCCGCCACGCGGGAACGATGGCGCTCAGCACAGCCGCTGCGATGGCGAGCAGCGCACCGATGGCAATGACGGGCGCCGGCAGGGTGGCCAGTCCGATGACGTTCCGCGCCAGCGTGAACAGTCCCGCGGCGATCGCCAGGCCGACGCCTGTGGCAATGATGAACAGCACGATCGACTCCGCGATGACCAATACCAGTAGTGACGTGGCTGTGTAACCGAGCGTCCTCAGAGTCGCCAACTCCGACGTTCGCTCGCGAACGGATTGCATCATCGTATTGAGCGTCAGGAACAACAGAGCAAAGAACACAGCGCCCATGATGGCGCGAGTGAAGAACTTGAAATCTCCAATCTGGGCGAGCGAGGACTGCGCTTGATCCTGTTCGGACTGAGTACGCGTCGCAACGGGCGCATTGGCAAACAGCGCATCGATCTCGCGGGCTATGCGACCGGCGTGCGCGGGATCGTCGATGCGGATCAGATAGCGACTCACGACCCCCGACCCGCTGGCACGCCCCTCGTCCAGGTACTTGTAATTGGTGAGCATGTTGCGTGAGTCCCCGGTGCCGGTGTAGTGCATGATCCCGACCACATCGAAGGTCCAGTCCGTACTGCCGTCCTTTCTCGGGATGCCGCCCTTAATCGTGATGGTGTCGCCGATTCTCCAGCCGTTTCGTTTGGCGAGAAAGTCGCTGACGATAGCGGCGGTGCGCCGGGTGGCGGCCGCATCCACCTGCGCCTTGGGGATCTCGAATTCGGGACGGATGGCGAGCCAGATCGAGGGCGTGGTGAAGATCACCCCCAGACCGTTCTTGGGGTCCTGGTAGTACCCGCCCATGAAATGCACCTCGGTGATCTTCGTGATGCCGGGCACGCGCTGCTGGATCTGTGCCTTGTAGCTGTACGGAACCGGACCGGGGAAGCGCGGGTCGATGAACATGCGATCGAGCTTCTGCTCGCCCATGATGCGCGCGAACGCAGAATCCACTCCCTGCAGCAGACCAAACAATATGAAGGCGATGACGATCGAGAGCAGCGTGAGCAGAGTGCGCGCGGGTTTGCGCCAGAGGCCGGCCCAGAGGAGGGGCAGGTATTTCATAGCGTGATGCTCACGCTAGAGATTCTAGGAAGAGGCGCCGCCGCAATACCAGAGATGTGCGCCCGACGGTGTGCCCCATACGCCAAACCACCAGGCGCGGGTCCGCCGTGAGCTCGAGCTTGGAATGAGGAGCCGCCGGCCTCAAAAAATGCTCGCCCTGTCACACGGCTGTCGCACGCCATTGCAAATGCGAACTGTTCTCATATACTAGGATCATGGACGCGTTCGCAGCTCCGAGCGGTCTGGCGTTGGACCCCGCCTACGTCAGTTTGAGTGCCCTGTCGCCGGGAGCCACGGGCACGGTGGTCGGCGTTGGGCGCTCTGGAGCGCCGCCTTCGAGCTCTCTGAGCGCCCTGGATCGTCGCCTGCTCGAGCTCGGCTTCGTGAGCGGTGAGCATTTCGAGATCCTGGCGGAGGCCCGCCCGGGCCGTGATCCGTTCGTCGTCCGCATTGGCAGCACCACCTTCGCATTGCGCCGCCGGGAGGCAGAATCGGTCTGGGTGGAGCTCGCCCGGCCAGCCTCGCCATGAGCGCCCCGGCGCCCGTGCCGGCCGACTCTGCGCCCGCGCAGGCCGCCTCTGCGCCCGTACCCCCCGACCCGGCGGTCGCCATAGCCGCCCGCCCTCCTGGCCCCCTGAGTTCTTCTCTGCACGCCCCCGCGGTCGTCGCCGCGGGAGGTCCCAGCCTCTCTCTGATCGGCGTGCCCAATTGCGGCAAGACCGCGTTGTTCAATCGCCTGACTGGCAGCCGCCAGAAGGTCGCGAACTACCCGGGTGTGACCGTGGAGCGCAAGGAGGGCCGGTTCGTTGGCCCCCAGAGCGGGCGCGTCTATCGGGTCGTTGACCTGCCGGGCGCCTATAGCCTGGAAGCCACTTCGCTCGATGAGGCAATCGCGCGAGACGTCGTTCTGGGCCGGCACGCCACTGAGCCGGGTCCCGACCTGCTGGTCTGCGTCGTGGATGCCACCAACCTGCGCCTGAATCTGCGTCTGGTGCTGGAGCTCAAGCGCATCGGCCGCCCAATGATTGTCGCGCTCAACATGAGCGACGTGGCGCAGCAACGCGGCTACCACGTCGATCGGCGCGCACTGCAGCAAGCACTCGGAGTGCCGGTCGTAGAGACTGTGGCCGTGCGCCCCGGCGGGGAACGCGAACTGGTCGAAGCGATCGACCGGTTCGTCTTCGGCGAACGGTTGGGTCGCATCGAGGCACCTCCCGCGGCAACGGCGGCGGATATCGAAGCGACGCAACGCGAAGTGCGCCGCATCCTGAACGACATCTCCTATAGAGTGCCCCCGCGGCAGAGGCTGCTGTCGCGCCTGGATGCGATCGTGCTCAATCCGATCGCAGGTCCCGCGCTGCTCGCGGTAGTGCTGTTCCTGGTGTTCCAGGCGGTAGTCAGCTGGGCGCAGGTGCCCATGAACGCCATCGACAGCGGCGTCGCCGCTCTGCGCGGCTGGCTCGAGGGAGCGATGTCCCCCGGTGCGCTGCGCGGGCTGTTAGCTGATGGCGTCGTCGCGGGCACCGGCTCCGTGCTGGTGTTCCTGCCGCAGATTCTGCTGCTGTTCCTGTTCATCCTGACACTGGAGGATTCCGGGTATCTGCCGCGCGCAGCCTTTCTGCTCGATCGCCTGATGGGCAAAGTGGGGCTGTCGGGGCGCGCGTTCATTCCGTTGCTCTCGAGCTTCGCGTGCGCGATTCCCGGCATCATGGCCGCGCGCACGATCCCCTCCAGCCGTGATCGCCTCGCGACGATCATGATCGCACCGCTCATGACTTGCTCGGCGCGTTTGCCCGTCTACGCGCTGCTCATCGGCGCATTCATTCCACAGCGCTCCCTGGGCCCCTTCAACTTGCGCGGTCTGGTGCTATTCGCCCTTTACGGCGCGGGTGTTCTCAGCGCTCTGTTGGTCGCTCTCGTACTGAAGCGCACCGTGATGCGCGGCGAGCAGCGGCCTCTGCTGCTGGAGCTACCGGAATACCGTCTGCCGAATCTGCGCAACCTGCTGCTCGGCCTCTGGGAGCGCGCGCGCATTTTCATCGGGCGTGTCGGCACCATCATCCTCGCGTTGATGGTCTCATTGTGGTTCCTGGCGAGTTTCCCCCGGCCGCCGCTCGGCGCGACGGGACCCGCAATTCAGTACAGCATCGCCGGCATGCTCGGGCACGCTCTGGGCATCGTGTTCGCACCGATCGGATTCAACTGGCAGATCTCCATTGCGCTGGTGCCCGGCCTCGCCGCACGCGAAGTAGCCGTCAGCGCGCTGGGCACCGTCTACGCCATGTCATCGAACGGTGACGTCGCGGGTGCACTCTCTCCGGTCATCGCCAGGAGCTGGAGTCTGGCGACGGGGTTGTCGCTGCTGGCCTGGTACGTATTCGCACCGCAATGCCTGTCGACACTCGCAGTGGTACGACGCGAGACCAACTCGTGGCGCTACCCGCTGATCATGGCCGGGTACCTGTTCGCAATGGCCTATGTGGGCGCCTTCGCGACTTACCATATCGCCCTCGCCCTTGGGGGTGGCTGAGCATGGCGGCCCTTCAGAACATCATCGTGGCCGCGATCGTCCTGGCGAGCATGCTCTACAGCGCGTGGCGGCTGACTTCAGTGCGATTCCACCTGCGCGTGATCGATGCTCTCGGACATTCTTTCGGCGACCGCAGCGCACATCCGGACGGCTGGTTGGCGCGCCTGCGCAATCGCGAGCTGTCGAAGCTGGGCGGCAGTTGCGGCGCGTGTTCGAGTCAGACGAAGGTCAAAGTGCACGGGGCGGAGCCGAGTCGAACACCTGGCGTACCTCGCCATTGAGCAGTCTTTCCTGATATTTGCCGTGCGTATAAGCGGCAACGACGCGGCGCCAGAAATTGACCGCCGAGGTGTTGCGCTGAAACTCCGAGATCTCCCAGCGCCCCGCGAAGCGGTTGAGAATCAACTGAACCGCCACTCGACCTATGCCGAGCCGGCGCCGCGTTCGCGCAATGAAAAACTCGGCCATCCGATAGTCGATCTGCGGTTGCGCCGGGAGCGCGGAGCCGCGCGCGACCATCGCGAATCCCACGTGCTCGGGGCCCTGCACGATGACCAGCGGAAAGGCATTGCGATCGCCAAACCAGCGCGCAATCTGATCCGGCTCGCGGTGACCCACCTCGCCCAGGGCCGGAAACAATCCGGTGGCATTCACGGGACTCAGATCGTCGAGGTAGTCGCGGTAGACGCTCTCGATCCAGAGCCGGTCGCGCTCGGCGGAGCGCGCATCTCTCACGCTGACGATCATGGGAGCGAAGTCTCCTGCCATGGCCTTGAACGGTCCATGAACGGGAGCTCGAGTTGGCGGACGCGGAGCCTCGCTCCGTCGCGTGGGCGAGCGACCGCGCCGTTGCCGCCCTCCCAAATGCATGAGGGCCAAATGCATGAGGCCCGCGGCGGGTACTCCCCGCGCGGGCCTCACGCGTCTTCAGCTCAGGCCAGTCGTTCTAGCGAATTACTTGGCCGCATCGCCGGCCGGAGCAGGCGCCGGAGCCGCACCGGAGTCAGCCGGAGCAGCGGGTGCCGCAGCGGCGCCCGAGTCTGCCGGAGCAGCCGGAGCCGCGCTGGAGTCCGCCGGAGCGGCGGCGGGCGGAGGAGAAGCGGCGGCGGGCTCGGCGGATTCCTGCTTCGCGCAGGCCGTCAGCATCAGCGCCG
>CAZLYG010000321.1:0-6413 GCA_964563075.1 uncultured Steroidobacteraceae bacterium
ACGGACAGATCGCGCAGTCCCTGCTTGATGGCGGCCAGAACCTCGTTGCGACGCGACCGCGGTTGAACGAAGTCCGTCTCCTGTACGAGCTGCTCCAGGGCCGACTGATAGCGCGACAAGCGCGGAGCGGACGCCGGACCGACGATTCCCGCAAGGGCCTCGAGGTCCGGTTCGTCAAACTGCACGAGCGCGAGAGCGTTCTGGTCGACAGGGACGTTATCCAAGTCCACCTCGGGTGCCGGTACTCTGTCCCACTGAGGTAATTGGACAATCATCTGCGCGGGGACAATGAGCTCGGTGATCGGACCCGCAGGCAGCCGGCGGGAATCGAACTGTATGAAACCTCCGAGCACGACGAGATGCGCGGCGATGATGAGCGCTGCCATCAGGATTCTCGGCCTCGTGGAATGCATCGATCCAACACGCAAGCGGTGGCCTGTGATCGCGGAGAGTCCTTCGACCCGGTCCTATCATTGCGGATACACCGGAGGCTGACAAGGCGAGCGTGTGCGCCCGCGCCTCAAGCCGGCAGCACCACCCGCGAATCGGAATCGTCGTCGTCCGGGTTGGGTGAAGGTGTTTTCGGGGCGGGAGGCGGGGCCTTGCTGGGCGACGCCGCCGGGGGCTGCAAGGGTTTGAGCTCTGTCGTTGACAGACCGCTCGCCCGCCATCCTTCGATGCCCTGCGGGAACCACGACACGTTGCGATAGCCGTAACTGACAGCGCGCTTCGCGGCATTCCAGCTCAGCCAGCAGCGGCTGTGGCAGTAGATCACGACGGGGCGGGAGAAATCGCCGCCAGTGGAGGAAGCCAGCTTCGCCTTGAAGTATTTCTCCACGGCAACGGGCACAACACCCATCCCGGCGCCGGGAATCCACAGCGCGCCGGGGATACCGGGATGCGCAGTCGGCATCCACGGTGCACCGGGCGCGAGACCTTCCGGGCGCCGCGGGGCATTCGACACGTCGATGATGACTGCGCTGCCGGTCTTCAACAGAGCCCTTACCTGTTTGGCGCTGACGACCTTGGCACCGTGCAGCGTTGCAGGAGTGGGCGCGTTGACGCTCCCTGTCCAGTAACCCGCCGGTTCAGCCACGGGTGACATCGCGGCCGTCGCGCTATCACGCGCCGCTGCCGCAACGAGTGAGGCAGCCCCGGTGGGGCAAGCGAATCCTGCCGCCATCGCTGCTGCAGCCAACATAACCCAGCGTAGCGCCGCGCGCTCGAGGCGGATCACGTCAGCCTCCGGCTCCGGGAATCTCGAAACTGTGGTTGAAAGTGGTATTCGCGCTGTCCCGCGCGACGACTGTCATCTCTCCCTTGTGCAGAGGCACGAAGCCGAACGTGATCACGGGATCGCTGCTGAGGGAGATGTCCGCATCCAGGTGGAAGACGTTGCCGCCATCGTATGTAGCATCGATCGTGCGGATGAAGCGGGCGGGCGTATACATGCGCGTGATTTGATTCATTTGCATGCCGTTGAAGTTCGGATGCCGGATCATGAGCTGCGCCTGCAGCGGCTTGCCGGCAGTGAACGGCCCAAGCAGCTTCAGCTTCATCAGTCCTATGTCTTTCAACGCGGCGGTGTCGTCAGGGCCCGCGGGCGCGGAACAGCCACCGGAGGCTTTGATGAATCTCGAAGTGGTGTAAAGCGTGCCGTCGCGACCTTCAGCCACGGCATGCAGGTTGGTGTACGCGTCGACACGCACGCGCAGCTTGAGGCTGTGAACGTCGGCCTTGGGACCAAATGTCAGATGCGCCGCCAGCGGCGAGGGATTGTCGTCGATGATCAGGTAGACGCTCTTGATCGGCTTGTTCGTGAGGAAGTCGACCGTCACCGGCACCAGCGCGGCATCCAGTGCGCGGGGCGGAGCATCCAGCTGCACCACAGCGCCGCCGTCCTGCATTGCTCGACCGGGGAAGATGGCCTGGGAGAGAGCTTTCCAGCGCGCGGCGCGGGTCGCTTCGCTCTCTTCCTGCGCGCCCGCCGCTTGCGGTAAGACAGCCACGAGCAGCGCGAACAGCGCTGCGAGCAGCCACAGCAGGCGCGTGCGGTGCGCACGCTGCCGACTCTCTATTGTTCCCATTCGAGCTCCTTGTAGGCCTGGGTCACGTTCTGTCCCTGGTAGGCGTCGAAGAGGCTCCACTTGCCGCGCTCGGACTGGCCGACGCTCGCGACGGCGGCATCGATGTCGATGCCCTTCCTGATGACCGCGCGCGTCTCGCGCAGCAACCCGTCGAGGTAGTGCTCCAGGTCGAGCGAGGCTTGCGGCCATTTTACGCTCACGGGACCGTGACCGGGTACGGCACGCTCGGCGGCCACTTTTTTCAAGGAGTTGAGCTCGGTCAGCCAGCCTTTGAGGCTGCCATCGAGGGAGGGAACGCGCTGGACGAACAGCAGGTCACCGGTGAAGAGGGTCGCCGTCTGCGGCTCGAGGACGGTCAGGTCGCAATCGGAGTGCGCCAACCCATGGGCCTGCAAGCTGAGAGCCTTGCCGCCGCCCAGGTCGATCCGGTCCTGCGCCGCGACCAGCCGGTTCGGAACGACGATCGGACCGGCGCGGCCGGCGCCGAGAATGTCCTCCAGGCGCTTGCGGTAGTACTCACCGCGGACCGCGAGCGCCTGCGGCAGTTTCCGGTGGCCGATGAACTGCGGATGGTCCTGTTGGAAAGCTCCGGCACCGAAAATGTGATCGGGGTGCCCATGCGTCATCACGACGTAGCGGATGGGGACGCGAGTGGTTTGCAGGACGGTTGCGCGCAGGCGCTGGCCGTCTTGCAGGCTGCCACCGGGATCGACCACGGCAACAGCGTCCCGCCCCACAACAAAGCCAATGTTGGCTATGGCGTCATCGTTGGCAGCCGTCGCATCTTCGTCCACGCCGCGACGGACGAAGATGCCGGGGGCGATCTGCTGGACCGCCAGCGTGCCGGTTGCCGCGGCGTTCCCCTCCGCGCTCGCCGCCCTGATCCGCAGCGCGGCGCACAAACTCCCAACCAGCGCTTGGCGGCGAGTTACCACATCAGGACACGATCCGCGGGCGGCCGATACATCTTGTCGCCCGGTTTGACGTCATACGCCGTGTAGAAAGCCGGTTGGTTGGTGAGCGGCAGCGAGCCGCGCACGGACTCAGGCGCATGCGGGTTGGATTTGAGCAGCGCAATCTCCGCCGGTTCGCGCTGCTTGCCGCGCCAGCTCTGCGAGAAGGCGAGGAAGAACCGCTGGTCGCCGGTCATGCCGTCGATCATCGGGGGCTCGTGGCCGCCGAGTGACAGGTGATACGCCTTGTAGGCGATCGCGAGCCCGGAGTTGTCGGCGATGTTCTCGCCCAGAGTCAGTTTGCCGTTCACGTGATAGCCGGGGATGGGCTCGACGGCATCGTATTGCGCGACGAGCGCCTTGGTTTTCGCGTTGAAGCGCTCGTGGTCCTCTTTCGTCCACCAGTCGCGCAGATTGCCGTTCGCGTCGTACTGACTCCCCTGATCGTCGAATGCGTGGCTGATCTCGTGGCCAATGACGGCGCCGATAGCCCCGTAGTTCGCGGCGTCGTCCGCGTTTGCATCGAAGTACGGCGGCTGCAGAATCGCAGCCGGGAACACGATCTCGTTCATCCCCGGATCGTAGTAAGCATTCACCGTGGGTGGCGTCATGAACCACTCCTCGCGGTCGATGGGGCCACCGAGCTTCTTCACCTGGCGGTGATACTCGAACAGGCGCGCGTGCATCACGTTACCGATCAGGTTATCGCGCTTGATCACGACGCTGCTGTAGTCCCGCCATTTGTCCGGATAGCCGATGTGCACCGCCAGCTTGGAGAGCTTCTCCTGGGCCTGCTTCTTGGTCTGCGACCCCATCCAGTCGAGCGACTCGATGTCGGTGCGGTAAGTCGCGATCAGGTTGTTGACGAGTGCCAGCGCGTGCGCCTTGGTCGATGGAGGAAAGTACTTCGCCACATACACCTTGCCCAGAGCCTCGCCGATGGCACCCTTGACGAGGCCGACACCGCGCTTCCAGCGCACTTCGTTGGTGGGAGTCCCGCGCACGACCGTGCCGTAGAAGGCGAAATCCTCATCCGCGAAGGGATGGCTCAGGTAGCGGGAAAAAGTACTCACCAGGTGCCAGCGCGCGTAGTTCTTCCACACCGGCAGCGGCGTCTCCTGCAGGATCTTGCCCAGGGCGTGCAGATAGCTCGGCTGGCTGACGATGACGTAATTGAGCTTGCCCTGCAGCTCGTCGGCATCCAGAAAGCCCTGCCAGTCATATTGCGGGACCAGCGCGCGCAGCCGTGGCAACGTCAGCTTGTTGTAGGTTTTCACCGGGTCGCGGTTCTCGACCTGGGTCCACTGCACGCGCGCGAGGCTGGTCTCCAGCGTCAGGATCTGCTGGGCCTCCTGCGCAGCGGCGGAGTCGCCCAGCAGGCTCAGCATCTTCTGGATGTGCGCCTGGTACTTCTGGCGGATCTCCTTGAGCTTCGCATCGTCCTCCTTGAGGTAGTAGTCGCGGTCGGGCAGACCGAGGCCGCCCTGGTCGACTTCCAACGCGTACTTGGTGGAGTCGCGCGCGTCCTGCGTTACGCCGATGTCGAAGGGTGTGGACACGTCGATCTGCTGGTAGTGAGCGAACAGGCGCGCCAGGTCTTTGAGGTCGTGTACGGCCTGCACGGCCGCGAGCTCCGCATCCAGAGGATGCACGCCGAGCGACTCGATACGCGCCTCGTCCATGAAGCTGGCGTAGAGATCGCCGATCTTCTGGGTCTCCGAGCCCGCTGGACGCGGAGCCGCCGCGGCTTTGTCGAGGATGCCGTGGAGCTGGTCCAAAGTCAGATCGGTGAGCTCGTTGTCCAGCCCGTAGGAGGACTTGTCGGCAGGAATCGGCGTGTTCTTCAGCCAGGTCCCGTTGGCGTAGTCATAGAAATCATCCTGCGGACGGACACTGCGATCCATGGCGCTGAGAATGAGGCCGGACCGGTCGGTCGGGCGCTCCACACCGGCGCCGTGGACCGGTGAGCCGGCGATGAGCGCGCCGGCGCAGGCGAACAGGAAGGCAAGCCACGGTTGCTGACCGGTGCGATGACGCGGCCGGATGGAAATCGACATGGATGATCCTTTACTACGGTGTGTGCGCGACAGCTCAGACACAGGCAGCGATTCCGTTCCGGCTGCGTGCATGAATGAACGCTGTGCAAATGGTAGCAAATGACAGCACTGGTGACGATTTGACCCAAGCGGCAACCACCGGGTTCCCGGCGCGCCGCTGCGCGGCAGCAGCGCTCATACAAGTAGACAGCGGCTTTGTTGGGCGATCCTGCCTCGCGTCGCTGTTCTTGACATCATCGCAGGTGACACTGATGCTCGATCGACGAGTCCTGAAGGGAGACCCATCGTGCGTATCGCCAGTCTGATTGCCAGTCTCTTGCTACTGTCCGCCGCCAACGCTTACGCCCAGCGGCCCGGCCCCGGCGGTGCCGCCCCTCCCGCGGGCAATGTCACAGCCATGGTTGTGACGTTCAAAGTCAAGCCGGGCATGAACGAGGCCTTCGAGATGGCCTTCCACGACATGGAGAAAGGCGTTGCGAGCTCCGAGCCCGGCAATGTCACCTACGATCTTTTCCGCCTGGCCGGGGATCCTCAGACCTACGTGGTATTCGAGCATTACAAGGACGCTGCTGCCGTCGCGGCCCATGGCAAGAGCGAGCATGGTAAGAAGCTGATCGCCGCTCTGAATGGCCTGCTGGACGGAAAGCCGGATGCGATGCGCCTGGAGTTCGTGAGCTCGAAGCAGAAACCTTAGGTTGTCATTCCAGAGCGCGTACTTTGTGCCGGGTCAGCTCACCTGGCGAGTGCTGCGGTGCGCTACCCGGCCAACGAGTGCCTGCGGGCGCCCCGGCGCAAATTGAGAGGGAGTTCACTGCAATTCGGCGGCCGATTGCGCAGCGTACCGGACGCACATTCATCAGGGACCGCCGGGAAGCCGATGGTGGTAGATCGGAAGAACGCGTGCCCCGCGGCAGTGCCCGCTGCCTGTGGAGCCGCAGTCATTGCGACAGCGCTGGGCGCGGTCGGCGGGAGCTATGCCGCACCCGCCGCGGCGCAGGCGCAGGATGAAGCGCCGGCGCAGGTCGCCAGCTCCATCAACTCTCTCAAGGCGCTCAGCATCGAAGACCTCATGAAGACCGAGGTCACCTCCGTCTCCAAGGCGGCGGAGCCGCTGAGCGATGCGCCCGCTGCGATCTATGTCATCACGCGTGAGGACATCCTGTACTCCGGCGCGACCAGCATTCCTGACATGCTGCGGCTTGCGCCGAATCTGCAGGTGGCCCAGATCACCTCCAGCGGCTACGCAATCTCGGCGCGCGGCTTCAACGGCTCCGTAGCATCGAAGCTCCTGGTGCTCATCGACGGCCGCAGCGTCT
>CAZLYG010000322.1:0-6406 GCA_964563075.1 uncultured Steroidobacteraceae bacterium
CGTAAATGATGGCGACGTGGATGCCAATGATGCTCACGAGCACCGTTGTACGGCGGGGAATCAACGTCAGGCTCGAGTGCGCATGTGCCGTCATTGTCGTACTCCCTGTGGCTGCCCGGGCGGCAGACGCTACGAGCGCGGAGTGATCTCTGGCGATGGTCTGTGTCGCCCAACAGCACCCGAGCGCAAAGAGCAGGCGCGACGTCGGTCCGTGGCGTGCGGTCAGGTCCGCGAGCCACTCTTCCTCCAGCCGCTCTGCCAGAAGCGGCGGCGCGTGGCGCGCGGCGTGTTGAATCAGGCGTTGGGCAACCTCTTTGCCCGCTGCCCGGCGTCCGGGTGGGGAGGGCGTCGGGGACGTATCGATGACGTTTCGCCCGTTCATGCTGGAACTCCTCGGCCGAAGCTTGCGAACACTTCGCTTGCACGTGTCAGTCCGGTTGGAGTCAGGCGGTAAAGGCGGCGGCGTGGCCGGCCGACGCTCGCGGGATCGACGGCCTCCCAGCGACTGACGAACCATCCTGCGGATTCGAGTCGGAGGAGGATCGGGTACAAAGTCCCCGAGGCGATGCTGCTGCGCTTCTGGACATCCGCGCCGGACAACTCGTCCGCGGGGTTGTCGAGGAAAGCCTCCAGCACCTTGAGAGTCTGGAGAGACATTCGGACATCACGATCGCCCTTACCCATGATTGTAAGTCTACATAGGGGGCGATGTTTGTCAAGGGGTACAGCTCGCACCGGTCAGCGTATCCCGCGGGCACGGGCCACAATGACAGGTAGCGGCGGGCAATTTCACGGCGGCGCGGAACCCACGGCATCCAGGTACCGCGTGGCGGCGTCCACGTATTCGAGCCGCTTGCGCACGTCGAGCATCCCCAGCACTTCCTGCTTCCGGGGAGAGCCAACGGCAACCGGGCAGCGATCGTGTCGACGAACGTGCTCAGGTCAACACGGTTGAAGTGTGCCAGGACATCCGCCATCGAGAACGAGCCAGCGCACGCACTCACTGTGAGAGAGGGAGAGGTTGCGGTGAGCCAGGGCGTCGCGCAGCGACCTCGCCATGCTCTTGACATCTTTGTGCGTAGGCATGTGTCTGATCCTCCGGGCACGGCGAACAGGAGATGATCAGCGCCTGCATTGCCGATCCGTTCGCCTGAGCGTCCTTTAGGATCAGTGATCGAGATAGGGATGCATTCACCGTACCCGGAAAAGGGCGCAGGCGGCAGGCTGCACCGAGCCTGGTAAACAAGCTACAGCGGCGAGTGGCGCGGTGTCAATCGGGCAGGCTGATACGATGGGCTCATGAGGCAGCTCATCGCCAAGTGGTCGGATCGGACCGAGATCGTCCTGGTGCTTGCGATCGCGTTCGGAATTGCGATTCCGTACAGCCTGTACACGCTCATTTTTCCCGCACGGGTGTTCGAACGCGCGGCGCCGCCGATCAATGGCCCGCACCTGTTGACGACCCTGGCTTATGAGATCCTGGTGGGCGCCGTGCTCGCCGGCTTTCTCTACCTTCGCGGCTGGACCTGGGAGCGACTGGGACTGACGGCGGCGTGGCGCGATGCGTTATGGGCGGTCGCTGTGCTGCTCGTGGGGTATGCGGCCTACTTTCTGCTGTGGTACGTCGTCGGCAGTCTTTGGCCGGGGTTCTATCGAGTGGCGGCGCGCACACATCTGGTCGCCGCGCACATCGAGTGGCCCATTGTGGCGGCCGTCTCGGTGGTCAATCCGATTTTCGAAGAGGTGTTCGTCTGCGGCTACGTCATCGCCGCTCTGAGGAGGCCCTCAGGGGCCAGCACGGCGATCAACGTGAGCGCGGCTCTCCGGCTCTTCTATCACCTGTATCAGGGGCCGGTCGGGGTGGTGGGCCTGGTTCCGATCGGTCTCACCTTTGCGATCTGGTTTGCGCGCACCGGGCGTTTGTGGCCGGTGATCCTCGCGCACGCGATGCTGGATCTGTTGGGACTGTTGTACGGGCGTTGAGTACGGTCCCGGGAAAGAGTCCCGCAGGGTGTCCGCGTCCACGCGCCCGGTGTCTGCGGGAGGTATGAGAGCTCTCAGCGGCACTCGTGTATCGGCAAGCTCGGCGGCCTGCGCCGCGACGCTGTTTTGCACGAGCGCCCGGCCGTGAAAGAACTCCTTGGATGAATTGACGCAATCCACTGCGATCACGCGGCCCTTGCGCCGATAGATGATCGAGAAGCTGCGGCTCTCGGGGTCGCCGCGCACGACCGCATCATCGTGATTCGAGAACAGGCCCGCCGTCCGCAGCCGCAAGTCGTACTGATCGGACCAGAACGACGGCACGGCGCCATACGGCTCCAACTCCCCGGTAATCGCTTTGGCGACGGTTGTCGCCATGTCGCAGGCGTTCTGCACAGATTCGAGCCGCACCAGAGCACCGCCCGCGTACGGGCTGGGGTGAATCGCGCAATCTCCCACGGCATAAATGTAGGGGAGGGAGGTTCTGCCGTAGGCATCCACCACGACGCCGTTGTTGCCCTTGGCGCCGGCGCTCAACAGCGGCTCGCAGGCGGGAGTGATTCCCTCATCGACAATGATCAGATCGGCAGGGATAAAACGATCCCCGTTGACGTGCAACCCGCAAGCGCGCGGCCCCTTGCGCTCGATCGTCTGTACCTTGGCATTCACCAGAATCTCGACACCGTGGGAGCGGTGCTGTGCTGCGTAGAAGCGCGACAGGGGCTCGCCGCCTTCCCGCGCCAGGATCCTGCCCAGAGCGTCAACGATGGTCACGTGTTTGCCGGCCTTGCTCAGGGCCGCCGCGGCTTCCAGGCCGATGTAGCCGCCGCCGACGATCACGACGCGCTCGGCCGAGGGCAACTCCTGCCGCAGGTCATCGACGGCGCTGCGGGTGCGCAGAGTGAAAACTCCCTGCAGTCGTGCCCCGGCGCATGTCAGGTTTCTGGGCCGGCCGCCGGCGGCCCAGACGAGCACGCCGTAGTGAATGATGTCCCCGTACTGCAGGACAACGCGCCGCGCGGTGGGCTTGACCGCCATGACCGTGCGGCCCAGCAGCAGTGAGATGTCGCACTCGCGCCAGAAGGCCTCGGGCCGCAGCACGATGCGATCGAAATGGCATTCGCCGCTGAGATAGTCTTTGCTGAGCTGCGGCCGCTCGTAAGGTACGTCGCGCTCGGCGCTCACGACGGCGATGGTTCCCGCAAAGCCTCGCTTGCGTAACGCGATCGCTGCTTGCGCGCCGCCGTGACCCGCTCCCACGACAAGCACATCGAAGTGCTTCACCAGACCCATACACGCTCCCAATCACTGGACGGAGAGGGCGTGCGCGAAACTCTAGGCGGTGCACGTCAGGCGGTACAGGGACAAATCAAACAGTCGCTGGTACTTTTGCAGGATGTCCCGGCAGGGTACCGCCGAGCTCATCCTCGATGTGCGTGCGGATGATCTCATCGAACGAGCGCTCGGCACGGAAGCCGAGCGCTTCGGCGCGGCGCGCGTCAAAGCTGCGCGGCCAGCTGTCAATGATTGCGGCCACCTCAGGATCGTGCTCGCGTCTGATCAATGCTACGGCACGCTCGCCCGCTGTGCGGCGTAGCGCATCGATCTGATCCGCCACGGTCGCTGACAGGCCCGGCATGTTGAGCGTGCGCGCGGCGCCCAGTCGCGTGCTGTCGATGAGTGCCGCGTGCAGCATGAACTGCACGGCGGCGCGCGGACTCGCGAACCAGTGGCGGACCGTTTCGCTCACGGGCAATACCGCTTCCTGTCCGTTGAGGGGCTCCCGCAGAATGCTGGAAAAGAATCCGGATGCCGCCCTGTTGGGCTTTCCCGGGCGGATCGAGACCGTCGGCAGCCTGAGCCCCACGCCGTCGAGGAAGCCGCGGCGCGAATAGTCGGATAACAGCAGCTCGCAGAGGGCTTTCTGGGTGCCGTAGCTGGTCAGAGGTGTCAGGCAGTGCGTGTCGCCGACGATCTCCGGCAGCGGTTGACCGAATACCGCGACGGACGACGTAAACACGCAGCGCGGGCGATAGCCGCCGCCGACCCTGCGGATGGCCTCCAGCAGGGAACGGGTCGCATCGAGATTCACGCGATAGCCCTTCTCGAAGTCCCGTTCCGCTTCCCCGGAGACGACGGCGGCGAGATGAAAGATCAGATTGGGGCGCGACTCGATGAGCACTTCGGCGACATTGGGGTCTGACAGGTCGGCGACGACCGGACTCGCAGCGCCCGGAAGGGTGGGACTGCCGAGCGGCTCGAGGTCGGTGAGTGTAAGGCGCACGATGGGACGCCCGCCCAGCTCCGGTTGGCACGCCAGGCGCGCGGCGAGCTTTCGGCCGAGCATGCCTGCGGCGCCCGTCACGAGCACGTTCCAGGTCATGGGAGTTGGGTCAAGCAGCGCACCAGCGCGCTGTCGGGATGTATGCACTGCCTGGACTGTTGGAGTCAAGCATCATGCGGCGCGGCAAAGTTGCGGAAAATTACCTGCAAGCCTAACGCGCCTTCTGACGGGCAAAGCCGCGTTCCGCGTTCCTGGCCGACTTGTACTGGCTGGGCGCCTGGCCGCAGCGCGACTTGAAGAAGCGCGAGAAATAGGCCGGGTCATCGAAGCCCAGCCGATAGGCGATCTGCGAGACGCTCAGGTTGGTGTAGGAAAGGCAGCGCTGGGCTTCGAGCACGATACGCGCATTGATGAGCTTGATCGGCGACTCGCCGCTCACGCTGCGACAGACCGCGCGCAGGCGTGGAATGCTGACCTTCAGAGCATCGGCGAACCGCTGCAGGCTCCAATGCTCGGTATGGTGCTCCTCCACCATTTGCGTAAAACGCCGATGCACGTCCTGGTAGGAGTCGTGTTCCGTGACGGTGGTGTGAGCGACGCTGTCGTGGATCTTGCGCAGGACGCCGACCAGCAGGTCGACGAACAGCGCTTCCGTGGCGATCTCGCGGTAGCGCGCGCTGAGCCGCTGCTCCCAATCCAGCTTTCCCAGGACGTGCTCGAGCTCGACGTACTCGCGCTCGTTGTCCAGATACTGGATGCAGTGGCCGCCGGAGAGCACTTCGGAGAATTCCGGCGTGCGCGTCATGATTTCCTGGAAGTAACTCTTGGCGACCGTCACCACCCAGCGCTCGGTGTTCTCCTCGTAGGAGTACGCGTGCACCTTGTGTGAGGGCACGATGAGGGTCGCCGGCGCGTGGAAGGCGTGTTGGCGATCCTCGAACGTCACAGTGCCGCTGCCGCGCCTGATGACGATCAGCTGTTCGAAGTGCTCGTGCAGATGCGGCTCGATGACGTGCCGCGTGGCGGTCCGCTCGTGCCTGAGAAACAGCAGCGCGAGACCCCCCGCTGTGGTCGCGTTGGCCGCCTCGTATCGGCTGGCAATCTCGGACCGCAGCGCGCTTTCTTCGAAGTTCTGGCGGTTATCGAACCAGGTCGTCATGGCCTGCCCCAAGCTGGCCCCCACATGAGCCGAAGTGTTACACTGGTCCAACAACCAGTCCAGTGGTTCGTGAGGGGTACGATCGACGCCCGCAGGGGCGGGCTCCGGGTGCTCCATTAACGAGACAGTTTCGCGGCTGCGGAAGCGCGCTCTGCGCGGCCGCCACGCTCAGCGGCGGGCACTCGGGGGCGAGCGGTCGGCCGTTCGCCTGGTTGGGCTGTTTCCCGCAGCGTGGTGAACTGAAACATCTGCTCGAGCAGAGCGCTGCGCGGCTCGGCGAGCTTTGCGATGAAGCGGGTGAACCCCTCACGGGTGAACAGGTGCAGATGGGAAATGCGATAACGATATCCCGGGCGCAACTCGTAATCGCGCCCCAGGAAGACTTCCGTTTCGACTATCTGAAGCGCTGAGCGCGCGCGCTGGCCGGACTCGGTGTAGTCGACTGCCCAGAGGGCCGCGTCGGAGACTACGAGCACGGGCAGTACCAGCGTGTAGCAATCGGGGACGCCACGCTCACGGGATGCACCATTCGCTTCGCGCACGAGATCCGCTGCGGAGTCTACGGCCTCGGACCACTTCTCGGCCGGCTCCTCGGCCGCCTGGCATTCGCCGGCAACATCCCGGCGGATCTGCGAGATCTTGCGGCCAACCTGAACATTTTCGGGGTACAGCTCCGGCCCGCGCTGCCAACGCAGCACTTCGACCAGCTCCTCGCCCGTTTCCTGCGCCTGCCAGGATCGGACTACCTCGTGATAGCACTCCTGAACGGTACGCGGAACGCGCGAGACCACCAACGGTGAGTCTGCTGACAGACTCTGACATTCCACTGCCAGGAGTATCTGGCGGCGGCCACGCGGGAAGAATCGCCGGGCACGGACGTCGAAACGTCGCGGCTGCGCGGTGAGTGGATCGCTGTAGCTGCCCGCGTGCTCGCTATGAAATCCGGACATGACCAATGAACGGTGGACGAACAGCTCCAG
>CAZLYG010000323.1:0-6384 GCA_964563075.1 uncultured Steroidobacteraceae bacterium
GAAGTGATCGTGACCGGGTCGCGCATCGGGCGGCAGAACTCATTCGACACCCCCACGCCCGTCACCACCTTGAGCGCCCAGGACATGAAAATGTCCGGCAGCGTGGACGTCGGCCAGGCCCTCGCCGAAATACCGGGCTTCGTCGGCGCCACCAACGGGGGCTCGCAGTCGAACGTCGTCCCCGGCGGCCAGGACTACATCAACCTGCGCGGGCTCGGCCAGGTACGCAATCTCGTGCTGGTCAACGGCCGCCGCTTCACCGTGCAAGGAACTGATCTCACCACCGACATCAATACGATCCCCCAGGCGCTCATCGAGCGCACGGAGGTCGTCACCGGGGGTTCCTCCGCGGTGTACGGATCCGACGCCGTCGCAGGTGTCGTCAACTTCATCATGAAAAAGGACTTCCAGGGCGTGCAGCTGGACGGGCACGTCGATTTCGATCGCGTGACCACGACCCCGACCTACAGCACGGACATCACGGCGGGAAGCAATTTCGATGACGACCGCGGCAACGTCGTGGTTTCCATGGACTACCTCAATCGTGGCGCCATTGCGCGGCAGGAGGTTCCTTACGCAGTTCCGGCCCTTACGGACGGTTGCGTGACGCCCGGCTCCTACAGCAACCGGGGTCCCGGCACACCGGTGGCAGGCAATCCGTCGGGTGCGAAATGCCTCGCAGCCGGTGGCGTGATGGGCCTCATTGCCAGCGGCAGCGCCGACATTCCCGACGGCCGCTTCGTACCTGTCTCCTCAACGCTCCTGCCCGGCGGCGCCAACGCGGCGGTCAATGCCGGTTACGCCGCCGCGGGCCTGAGCGGGATCGGTGCCTTCGGATGGACCTACAACGATGCCGGCACCACGGCACGGCCGGCGCTGGATCCGCAGGACCGCTACAACAACAGCCTGGTGAACTACCTCCAGGTTCCGCAAGAGCGCTGGATGATCAACAGCTTCGCGCACTACGACATCGCCCCGAAGGTGACGGCGTACGCGGAGTTCCATTTCAGCGACAACACGGTCACTGCCCTGCTGGCTCCCAGCAATGCGGACGGCACGTTCCTGTACAACGTCAACAACCCCTATGCCACGGCGCTGCAGCCGCTGTTCACCGCACTCGATGCAGCCGAGACCGGCAAAGTCTGCTCCAGCCTCAACCCCGCCGTCTGCACGACGCCCAACGACGGCATCGTGGCACTGTCCTCGGGGCGGCGCTTCGTGGAGACCGGCGACCGCGTCAACGTATCGGACCGCGAGTCGTGGCGCTTCGTCGGCGGCTTCAAGGGTGACCTCGGGGATCTGACTCCGACGCTGCTCACCGATATTTCCTACGACGCGTACTACATGTACACGCGGACCAACGAGACGGACCACCAGACCGGTGCGATCTCCAAGAGCCGCCTGCAGGCGGCCCTGCTGTCCGTCGGCGGTGCCCCTCCGGTGTGCAACATCTTCGGTCTGACGATGACGACCGCCTGCTCGAGCGCGATCGCTATCACCTCCAGCAACCTCACGCACACGGTGATGAGCGGAGGGGGTGTCAGCCTGACGGGCACGATCGCCAAGCTGTGGGCCGGGCCCATGCAGTTCGTGCTCGGCGGCGAGCACCGCTACACGTTCGCGGAGTTCGACCCCGACTTCTTCCTGAGCTCGGGCGATGTCGCAGGCTTCAATCCGCAGAACCCGACGCACGGGCACGAATCCGTCACGGAAGGCTACGGCGAGCTGCGCGTCCCGCTGCTTGCCAATCTGCCCGGGGTGGACAACTTCTCGGTCGACGGAGCCTTCCGCAGGTCGGACTACGACCTGAAAGGCGTCGGCTCGGTATGGACCTACTCCGGCGGCGCGGACTGGCACGTGACGCAGGATGCTATGCTGCGCGGCCAGTTCCAGCACTCCATCCGCGCTCCCAACGTCGGGGAGCTGTATGGCGGAAATAACACGCAGAACTCCGTCATCGCCGATCCGTGCAGCAGCCAGGCGCCGGCCGCGCAGCAGACCGCCGCCGTGCGCGCCGTATGCATTGCACAGGGTATCAATCCGGCTGACGTCTTTACCGCCGGCATTCAACCGAACCCCTACGTCCCCAACACCATAGGCGGCAATCCAAACCTGAGCGCCGAAGCCTCGGACACGATCACCTTCGGTACGGTACTGACGCCGCGCTGGGTGCCCAATTTCGCTCTCAGTGTCGACTGGTACCGTATCCGTGTCTCCGGTGCGATCTACCCGTTGAGCGGCGGCATTGGCGGCGTGCTGAGCAACTGCTACATCACGCTTGCAGACGCCAACAGTGTGTTCTGCAAGGCGATCACCCGCGACCCCGGGACGGGCCAGATCATCAGCGTCAACGCCGGCAATGCCAACAGCGGCCTGCTGAAGACCGAAGGCTTCGACATCCAGGGGCAGTACCGCCACGACATCCCGTGGTCGTTCTGGGGCAAGACCAGCAGCTTGAGCCTCTCCAGCGACTGGACCTACGTCACGCAGTTCACCCTGGTCCCGATCAAGGACCAGCCCAACATCAACCAGCAGTGTGTCGGCGCCTATGGCCCCACCTGCGGCGAGCCGGACCCGAGCTGGAAAGGCATCACGCGCCTCACCTGGACGAACGGGCCGCTGGATCTGAGCCTGCGCTACCGCTTCATCGATTCCGTCACGATCGACAAGTATCTGCTGCCGATCCGCAGTGGCGGCACGATCCCGCCGCTCAACACGCTGACCAACCCGGTACTGCCGAGCGCGAACTACCTCGACCTGTCGTTCACCTGGAACGTTACCGACAAACTGCAGGTGTCGGGCGGCGTCAACAACGTGCTCGACTGGGGGCCGCCGATCGTCGGCAGCTCGGCAGGTTACGGCAATACCTGGCCGGCGACCTACGATCCGTACGGCCAGACGTTCTTCTTCAATGCCCGTCTGCAGCTCTGACGGGTACGTGCAGCTCGCGACGGCGGGCGTTGGCATGGGACGGCACCCCTCGCCGCCTGCCAGCGTCCGCCGGCGCCTTCTTCGGGGCGCGCACCAGGGGACCGGGACGCCGTGGCCGGGCCGATGCGTGCGTGACCGGGCTGCCGCGTAGACGCGCGATGACGAAGGGACTGGCGGGCGACGCCCCGGCCGAGGGACTATTCGCGCGCGATCACGAGCCGCACACCGGCGCGCTCGAGCATCTTCACGTGCTCTGCTGACACCCCGCTGTCGGTCACCACGACATCGATTTCCTGAAGCGGGCAGACGACGTGTCCGGAGGGGCCGTCGAATTTGGAGCTGTCGACCAGGACGATGATCTCATCGGCGCGGTCCATGAGCCGGCGCTCGGCTCCCACCAGGATGATGTCTGCCTGCATCAGGCCGGCGGCGCCCACAGAAGCAGCGCCCATGAACAGTTTGGGCGCGTGAAAGCGCGGCATGCCGTCATCCCCCGCCGCCGACAGGATGATGTTCTGCTCGCGAAACACCTGCCCGGCCGGCACCAGGACGCGGGTGCCTGGCTGCATCAGCAGCGCGTTGACGATGTGCAGCGAATTGGTCAGCACCTGCATGCTGAGCTCGGCGAGGTGTTGGCACATCTGCAGGGTGGTCGAGCCGCCATCGATCATGATGGCCTCCCCGGCACTGCAGAGTTTGGCGGCGGCCAGTCCTATCGCTTCCTTCTGCGGGCGATTGCGGTGGATGTTCTCGTGGAACGGCACACCTGCCAGGCCCGGACGCAGCGCGCCGAGCACACCCGAGCCCTGAGCGCTCTTGGCACCTTCAGCCAGCTTGGCTCCGCCGCGCACCCGCGTAATCAGACCCGCGCTCGTGAGTCGTTCCAGGTCACGACGGATGGTCGCGGGGGAAGCCTCTACGCGCCGCTCCAGATCCTGAAAGGAGACGAAGCCCTTGCGGTCCAGGTACTCCAGGATCAGGCGTTCGCGCTCGGCGGAATGCATGCTCGACTCGCGGTGAACTCCGGGGCCATTACTGTGGAGGGTCCGCGGCCTCAATACAATCAAAATCGCTCACACAATCCCTGTCCCCGGTGCCAGCAGCCGGCGCTCGCGCGCTGCCTGTTCGCGCCAGCCACTCGCACGATATGTCGCAAGCGTATCGATCGCGCCGCCCGCGGCCCGCCGGGCATTGGCAATGATCGGGGACACATCCGTCCGGTAGCCCTGCCGCAGTGTCTGGAAAGCCATCATCACATCGTTCGACTCCTGCGCATCGTGCAGGGCCGCGCGGTCGACGGCGAGGGCCTTGGCATACGCGCCCACGATGGCCTCCGCGGAAGCCAGCATGCTTTCGATCGGGTCGGTGACGTTGTGCGACTGGTCGATGAGATAGGCCGGATCGAACCCCGTCAGGGGATTGAGCTCCGCCTCTACCAGCTCATTGAACACCAGGAACAGCTGGTGCGGATTGATCGAGCCGGAGTCCAGGTCATCGTCGCCGTACTTGCTGTCGTTGAAGTGGAAACCCCCCAGTTTGCCGAAGCGATGCAGCCGCGCAACGATCTGCTCGATGTTCACGCTCGGCGCGTGGTGCCCGAGGTCCACGAGGCACTGCGCTCGAGGACCGAGCTGCTGCGCGGCGAGGATGGAGGAGCCCCAGTCCTGCAGCACCGTGCTGTAGAACGCCGGCTCATACAGCTTGTGCTCCAGAAGCATTCGCCACCCATCAGGGAGTGCACTGTTGATCCGCGCCGTCGACTCGAGGTAGCGATCGAAGGCGCGTGTCAGATCGAGCTGGCCGGGGAAGTTGCCGCCGTCGCCGATCCAGACCGTGATCGCCGTGGACCCCAGCACCTGTCCAATCCGGATGCACTCGATGTTGTGCTCGACGGCCTGGTCGCGGACGGCGCGCTGCGTGGCAGTGAGCGAGCCGCAGGAATAGCTGTGCTTCTGTCCGGGCTGATCCTGGAAGGTGTTGGAATTGACGGCGTCGAATCCGACCCCGAGAGCCTGTGCCTGTTCGCGCAGGGCGTGATAGTCGGTTGTGTGGTCCCAGGGGAAGTGCGGCGACACTCGCGGCGTGATCCGGCACAGCTGCTGTACCACCGCGCAGTCCTCGAGCTTCTCGTGGATGTTGGTGGGAGCACCGGCAAAGGGGAATTTCGCAAACCGCGTGCCTCCCCGGCCCGCGCCCCAGCTGGGCAGCGCGACCGAGAAGGCCGCCACCTTGCGCTCGATCGCCTCGATATCCAGGCCGCGCCGCCGAAGCTGGCGCCCCAGCGAGTCATAATCGTCCTGCAGCGCGCTCGCCAGGCGCGCATTCGCGCCCTCGATGAGATCGGCGGAGAGTGGCAGTTGTTGGGGCATGGCCCTTCCTCCTTCCTTAAAGCCGGACGGTTAGGGGCTGGGGCGGAAAAAATCGTCGGACGGACCGTGCGCGCCATGGCCCGGCGCATGCGCCGGGCGCGGTTAGGCCCCAACGGGGCCGTGCCGCCGGGTTTGCCAGCGATGCGGACGCATCGCGCCAGCAAACGCGCGCCCGGAGCCCCCATGGAAGGGTTCATGGCAGTCCGCCCACTAAGTGTTTCCGCCCCAGCCCCTAGCGCGTGAAAGCCTGAGCATTACCAGCATCCACGTTGATCATGTTACCCGTGCACTTGGCCGACATCTCGGATACGAAAAAATACACTGCTTCGGCAATGTCACCCGGCAGCACGTCGAGCTTCAGGAGTGAGCGATTCCGGTAGTGCGCTTCGAGCGCCTCACCCGAATCGATCCCGTGCGCATCGGCACGCTCGCGGCGCCAGTCACTATCCCAGATGCGCGATCCTTTGATGACCGCATCCGGATTCACAGTGTTCACGCGGATGCCGTGCGGCGCCCCCTCGAGAGCCAGACAGCGCGCCAGGTGCAGCGCGGCAGCCTTGGCAGAGGCGTAAGCGGCTGCGTTCACGGTGGCGGCTACGGCGTTCTTCGAGCCGATGAACACGATCGTACCCGACTTCTGCGGCTTCATCAGTGCGAAAGCCTCGCGAGCAGTCAGGAAGTAGCCCATGGCGAGCACGTCATGATTGGCATGCCACAGCTCGAGGGAAGTCTCTTCGATGGGAGCGGAAGAGGCGATACCGGCATTGGCCACCAGAATGTCCAGGCCGCCGAATTCCCGGGCGCACTGCGCAAAGGCGCTGCGCACCTGCTGCTCGTCCGTTACATCGCAACACGCGGAGCGCACCAGATCCTGGCCGGCTACTTTCTGCAGCTCGCGGCTCCGCTCTTCGAGAACGGCCGCATCCCGATCGAGCAGCATCACACAGGCGCCTTCGGCGAGCAGCCGCCGCGCTGTCGCACTGCCGATGCCGCCTGCACCACCCGTGATGATTGCAATCTTGCCCGCCAGCGGCTTCTGTTTCGGTAGCCTGCGCAGCTTGGCGTCCTCCAGCGCCCAGTACTC
>CAZLYG010000324.1:0-6381 GCA_964563075.1 uncultured Steroidobacteraceae bacterium
ACCGGCCCGTGGGTGCCGGAAGGCGTTCGAAGACGCGCACCACATCGTAAGACGAATAGCCGACAAGGCCGCCCGCCAACCGCACGCCTTCGATGTTGGGTGTAGGTTGCGGCGCGCGCCGCAGCCCGTCACGCAACGCGTTCAACAGGTCCGCGGTCGTCATCGGTACCGGGCGTCGGTCCGATCCGACAACAATGCCATCGCGGTCGAGCCGGACCTCCAGGCCCTTGCCCAACCCGATGAACGAATAGCGGGCCAGCCGCTCGCCGCCCTCGACGCTCTCCAGCAGAAAGCGGGGCTCGAAGTCGGCGAGCTTCATGAACGCCGACACCGGCGTGTCCAGATCGCCCGGAATATCGAATGGCGGTTTCAACACCGGCTCCTCACCAGGTTCACAAATCGTGCGCACAACAAAAAACCCATCACCGGGGTGGCCGGAGATGGGTTCGGTGCGTGAAAACTGTTAGCGTCGAGAACTAAGCAGCAACCGGGCCCACTCCGTCAGGGAGTGCGCCACCACCAGAGGCGAAGCGGGTTGCGGTGCTGCTGCGACATTTGCCCCAGAGTATGGCGGGGCCCCGGCTCGGCCGTCAAGAACGCCCTTCCCTGGCGGTCCCCGGCGCGGCGCCGCTGTTACAATAGTCATGAAATCCCGACGGAGTGGCGCACCTTGAGCTTCAAAGAGCTGTTGCAGAGCTGGCGCGAGACGGCGGCCGAGCCGCGGACAGCCGCTCAGTATCTGGTCCGTCTGCCCATCGACGATGCCGCCCGCCTGAACGCGCTCGCGGAGATGTTCCCCGGACGTACCCCTGAGCAGCTCATCACCGATCTGCTGGGCATCGCCCTGGCGGAAGTCGGGACCGCCATGCCCTACGTGCCCGGCAAGAAGGTCATCTCCACCGATGAGCAGGGAGATCCCGTGTACGAAGATGCCGGACTCACCCCCCGCTTCGTGGACCTCACACGCCGGAACCGCAAGAAGCTCGAAGCGGAGTTATCGCGCGGGACATGACCGCAGCGCCGCCCCACCGAAATACAGGAGGAGCCGCCGGTGCCTTCGTTCGATGTAGTGTCAGAGGTCAACGCGCACGAGGTCGCGAACGCGGTCGATCAGGCCGGGCGCGAGCTCACGCAGCGCTTTGATTTCAAGGATACGGGCGCCCGCTTCGAGCTGCTGGAGCTCACCGTCACGCTGCACGCGCAAGTGGACTTCCAGCTCAAGCAGATGCTCGAGATCCTCAAGCTGCGTCTCTCGAAACGCGGCATCGACGTCGCCTGCCTGGACGTGAAGGAGCCGGTGACGAACCTCGCTAGCGCTCGCCAGGAGGTGATCCTCAAGCACGGCATCGATCAGGAGACGGGGAAGAAGATCACCCGCCTGCTGAAGGACTCCAAGCTGAAGGTTCAGGCGAGCCTGCAGGGCGAGAAGGTGCGCGTGACAGGTAAGCAACGCGACGATCTGCAGGCCGCCATCCAGCTGCTGCGCGGTGCGAAGATCGAGGTGCCGCTGCAATTCAATAACTTCCGCGACTGACGCCTCTCACCGTAACCGCTGAAAACAAAAGAAGAGGCCCGCAGCGCAGGCTGCAGGCGCCCTCCGGCGGTCCCCCGGGACTTGCTGCCCCCTCCAGGCCCGGTCCGGCCCCGGGGACTTGCTACCCCTGCAAGCTCCGTCCGGCCCCGGGGACTTGCTACCCCTCCAGGCCCGGTCCGGCCCCGCCCGCGACTTGTGGTTTCTGCTCGAGCCGCCTGCGGCATTTCCCTCGGGGTCCTGCCCGCCTGACCGGGGTGCCGTGGCGCTTGCGCACCCGCTTCCGTGCGGTGCAGGATGGCCGCCCAGACATCGGGGGCTCACTGCTGTGTCACAAAAAGAAAACGAACAGCTCTCACAGATGATTCTCAACACCCTGCACGCGAAGGCCGTGTGTGTCGTGGCCAATCTCGGCATCGCGGACCAGATCGCACCCGGCACCGCGAAGTCGGCGGCGGAGATTGCGACTGCTACAGCGTGTCACGAGCCCTCGCTCTACCGGATGCTGCGTCTGCTTGCGAGTCACGGCGTGTTCAAGGAGACCGCCAACGGCAAATTCGAGCACACGGCGCTGTCACAGGCGCTGCGCGCGGATGCCGAAGGCTCCTTCCACGCTGGAGCCAAGCTGTTTCACCAGGTATTCCAGATCTTCGACCAGCTCGACTACACGGTGCAGAGCGGCGAAGCGGGGATCCGCAAGCTCTTCGGCATGCCCATGTTCGAGTATCTCAAGGACAAACCCGAGCTCGCCGCCCTGTTCGACGCCGGGATGACCTCATTCCATGGGTATGAGACGGGCGCGATGCTGGACGCTTATGACTTCTCAGGGATAGGGGTGCTCGCCGACCTGGGCGGCGGTAATGGATCGCTGATCGCGGGTGTGCTGCGACGCTATCCGAAAATGCGCGGCATCCTGTTCGACATGGAGCACGTCATCGCTCGCGCCGGCCAGTCTCCCCACCTCCGGCCACTCGCCGAACGCTGCCGGACGCTCGCGGGCAGCTTCTTTGAAACGGCGCCCCCCGGAGCGGATGCCTATCTGATGCGGCACGTGTTGCACGACTGGACGGACGAGCAGTGCATCGCCATTCTGCGCAACGTTCGCCGTGTCGTCCCGGAGCATGGGCGGCTGCTCGTCGTGGAATGCGTCGTGCCGGCGGGCAATGTGCGCTCGATCTCCAAGGACTACGACATCCTGATGATGGTGGGGCCTGCCGGGCTCGAGCGTACGGAGGCGCAGTTTCGGGCGTTGTTCGAGCACTCCGGTTTTCGGCTGGCCGGGATCACTCCGACCGCCTCGATGATCAGTGTGATCGAAGGCCGACCGGACGGGAGATGAGGCGAGGATGCAGTCATGAGCAAGGCCGCCGCAGTGACCTTGAAACGCGACTGCGATGGGATTGACTGGGCGGCGCTCATCCAGCTGTTCGAGCTCGCCAGGCTGAGGGGTCGGCGCGGCGACAAGGTTCGACGCTCATTCCAGAACAGCGATGTGGTCTGCTTCGCGTTCGCAGGCGCGCGCCTCGTGGGTGCCGCACGGGCCTTGAGCGATTTCGAATACCACGCCACGATCTACGATGTCGCGGTGCATCCCGATTACCAGCAACGGGGCATCGGCACCCGGATCATGGATGAAGTACTGCTGGCGTTGCCGGTGTGGCGAATCCTGCTGGTGGCCGATAGCGACGTGCAGCCGTTCTATGAACGATTCGGCTTCGAGGCTTACGGCAACGTCCTGGCGCGAGTGAACCGGCTCAGGTTGTACGATGCGCAATGAGTGAACGGGCGAGCTCACTCGAGCCCGCGCGCCGCTGGCCCGTGCCCAACTGCGCGCCGCGCCACGTTCGACGGCCTGCTCGAGCGGACATCAGGCGTTTTTTCGGAAGGAAGGTCCCATGTCCCGCTCGCTTTCCAATGCTGCCACGCTGGACGCCCTGCGCGAGGCGGCCAAGCGCTGGCTGAAGGCCGTCAGAGCGCAGGATCGCGCCGCCATCTTGCGTTTTCACAGGGCCTTTCCGGAGCACGCCGGTGCTCCAAGGCTGCGGGAGGTCCAACAGGCACTGGCACGCGAGTACGGCTTCCCATCGTGGGCCGCCCTGAAGCAGGAGCTCGAGGAGCGCGCGCGGAGCTCCGCTGAACGAGTGCGCTTGTTTCTCGAGAAGTCGGTCAATCGTTACGGCACCGACCCTGCGACCCGCAAGTGGGGCGACTACGAGCCCGACAGGCCGGCGCGTGGCGCTCTTGCCGCCGGCATCCTGACACGCAACCCGGAAATCGCGCGCGATAGCATCCACACGGCAGTAGCTGCACACGACCTCGAAGCGGTGCAGGCGTTTCTGCGGAAAGACCCGGCCCTCGTACATGATCGCCACGTGCTCGACGGATGGACGCCGCTACTTCGGCTGGCGTACGCACGGCTGCCGATCGAAGCTGTCACCGCAAACGCTTTGGCGATCGCGGCTCTCCTGCTGGATGCCGGGGCTGATCCGAACGCCGCCTGGTTATCCGGAACCAACTCGTTCACCGTACTGGTCGGTGTCATCGGAGAAGGTGAAGCGGGGCAGGCCGCACATCCGTTGGCGGAAGCCTTCGCCCGCCTGCTGATTGCACGCGGCGCCGACCCGTTTGCTCCCCAGGCGCTATACAACACTTCGTTGGGCTCGGACTCCATTTTCTGGCTCGAGCTGCTGTGGTCGGAATCCGCACGGCGCGGCGAGACTCACAAGTGGACAGCCGCCACGCAAGGTCTCGGCGGGGAGAATACTTCCAGCGCACTCGACTATCTGCTTGGCAATGCGGTGCCCAACCATATCGAGCGGGCGCGCTGGCTGCTGGAGCACGGCGCTGACGCCCGGGGCAGTAATTCCTATTCGCACGAGACCTTCATCAAACACGCCATTGTCGGCGGTCGCGAGGACGTGGCGGAGCTGCTGATGCGCTACGGCGCGGTCCGGCCGGAGCTCTCCAGTGGTGAGCAGTTCCGCGTCGCCACTCTGGCAGGCGACCTGGCCATCATGCGGCGGTTGGCCCAGCTGCACCCCGAAGTTCTCGCCGATCCCGACACCATGTTTGCGGTCACTCGCCTGCAACGCGCCGACCTGGCCGCCGCCCTCCTCGATCTGGGCATGCCGGTCGACATAGCCGATGAGAAGAACTTCACGGCGCTGCACTACACGACACACTGCGGAGCGATGGAGATCGCCCGGCTGCTGATTGCGCGTGGCGCGCAGATCGATCCTTTCGAACAGCGCTTCGGCGGAACGCCGCTCACGCACGCCAACTACCACGACCGACCGGAGATGGTGGAGCTCCTCGCCCGGCACAGCAGCAACTTTCGCGGGCTCTGTTACTCCGGTGCCCTGGGCAGACTACGCGAGCTGCTGCTCCAGGAGCCCGACCGGGCCAATCGCCAGGATCGTCCCGGAGAGACGGCCCTGTACTGCCTTCCGGATGATGAGGACAAGGCCGTCGAGTTGACCGAGCTGCTGCTGTCGTTCGGTGCCGACCCCACATTCCGCAATCCGCTGGGACAGACCCCCGCGGACGTTGCCAGGCGCCGAGGGCTCGACGAGGCCGCGGCCCTGATGGACGAGGCGATCAGGAGTCCCACCCCCGATAGATTTCACCCGCACTCACCTGGGTGATGACCGCCGAAGTCGCACTTATCGGTCGCTACCGGTGCTGCGGCAGCTCAAGAACGAGCACCAGCTCGTGCTCTGACCGCCTTGGGCGCGGGCCGGTCCAGGAGCCACAACACCACCGTGGCAAGGAACGCAACGCAGCTCAGCAGGCCGAAGAACCACAGCATGCCGCTGTAGCCGGCCGGATTGCTGGCGCTCGCCCCGCTGGTGTCATTGATGTAGCCGGCGGCGAGGTTGGCCGCAAACAGGCCCGCATTCTGCAGAGTCGTCATCAGCCCGTACGCAGTGCCGAGTTGATCCGCTGCGGCGTGTTGGGCGACCGTGGGCCACAGAACGGCCGGCAGCAGCGAAAAGCTGACCCCGAGCAGCGTGGTCGAGAGGCCCGCCGCGCCGGACACCGTCCCGAGCACCACAAAGCTGAGCGGCAGCAGGACGGAGCCCACGATCAGCAGCAGGGCATGACGGCCCAGGCGATCGAGGAGCAGCCCGAACACGGGCGTTGCAAAGGCAGCAGCCAGAAACACGTAGCTGTTCAAAGTGCTCGCCTGCGCCAGCGTCATCCCCTGAGCATCCTGGAGATACTTGATGGCGAACGTGCTGCGGAACGGGAAAATCACCGAGTAGAAGCACACGCAGGTCACGACGAGCGTCCAGTACGGCGCACCGAAGCGCAGGATGTGGCCGAACTGGATACGGTCGGCGCGCGGCGGCAACGCAAGCGTTCCACGCGGCGCTTCCCGGCGATCGACGGCGAAGTAGCCCATACCCCCGGCAAACGAGACCACGGCAAATCCGAACGCGAGCCACATGGGCGCCTGCCAGCCTCGCGCATACAGGTCGCTGGCAAAGGATGGGGAGCGGTCGGCCAGATAGGACCCCACGCGCGCAAGGCTGAGGCTGAGGGCCATGAACAGGGCGAGGTAGCGGCCGCTGAACCACTGCGTCAGCGCGACCATTACGGCGACCGCAAGGGTCTCTGCGCCGATGCCGAAGAGCAGGCGTCCGGCCGCCATGACGGGAAAGTAGGACCCCAGCGCGGTCAACAGCGCGCCCACCATGCAAATCACCGTCGTTGCGACGACGACGCGCCGTGCCGAAAACCGGTCCACCAGCACGCCGCCGACCACGACCAGGAAGATGTTCGGCAGGCTGTAGATCGCGTTGAGTGTGCCGATCTGCGTGTCGGTGAAGTGCAGGTCTCGCGCAAGG
>CAZLYG010000325.1:0-6370 GCA_964563075.1 uncultured Steroidobacteraceae bacterium
CGGTAGTCGCGGGCCGTCAGACCTCCAGCCGACTGCGGGCAATCCTCCGCCTCGCACGCATGAGGCACAGCCCAAACGGCCCCGATCGTCGCGACAAAAGCCCTACGGCGCATGGGATCTCCCCACGACAGGTATCAGGAGGTGTGAGTCGTACGGGCCGCCGGCGTGAATGACGTGCAACCCCGAGTTGCGCGTCTCCTCGTGACGCGCAAAGGGCGCATTTGGCAGGGCCGCCTCCGCGACATCCCGACCCTGCACAACCACACGCAGCTTCTCCCCAGCGAGAAACAGCGTGGAGGAGGGCCAGATCTCGATTTCCAGCGGTACGCGCTCACCCGCGGCCAACCGCTGCTCGCGGGTGTGCGGGTGGAATGGCTGCTCGGGCCGTGAGCGGGCGGGGTCGAGCTCCCGATGACTCGCTCGCAGCCATCCCAGCGCTACCGGGCCGTCCTCGTGCATCGCGTAGAAGATGAAGGGCACCCGCACGCCGTCGCGATCGAGCTTGTGGATCGCGACGAACAGATCCATATCGTCCGCGCCGACGCACTCCACCCACAACCGCAACTTCATGTGACCCGTCAGCTCCGTGTTGCTGTCAAACTGATGATCGAATACTGCGCGGCCTTCAGGAGCCCGCGGGTCGTAGCGTGTCTCGGCAGCCGTCTGCAGCGGCCCATCGCGCAGCCCCGCCTCGGAGATGTCCAGGTAGAGCTTCCTGAATTCGGTCTGCGGCAATGGCCACGCAGACTCGGCACGGAATTGCCCCCGATGAGCCCGTTCGCGAACCTCGATAAGGACCTTGGGCCAGTGCGGAACGGTGGTTCCCGGAGCTTTCAGAAAGTGATCGAAGAATTGCAGCTGCTTTTCGCGCCGCGAAGGTTCGTAGTAGTAGTGCCACTTCTTGCGGCCGTGGACCTCGAGCCATTTTTCACGGGAAGCAATGCGCTTGTAGGCTTCGAGCGTCCCGCGGGTGTGAAGGCCTTGATCGGACCAACTGGCCACGACGTATGCGGGAACCTCGATCGACTCCAGCGCGCTCTCCTTGCTGGCCCAGTAGGCATCGTACAGCGGATGTGCGCGCACGTTCGCGGCCGTATCCTCCGTGCGCGTCGTCGAATACTGTAGATTGGCGCTACCGCGAACGACGAAGGAGGTCTCCGGTATGCCGCCGTGATAGGCGAATTCACGGTACCAATCCGTGAATCCCTCCCAGGGATTGATCGCCGCCAGGTGAGGCGGTCGCAAGGGAGCCACCTGCCATTGAATGGCCGTGAGATAGGAGACTCCCGTCATCCCGATCCGTCCGTTGCTCCAGGGACGCCGGCCCAGCCATTCGATCAGGTCATAACAGTCCTCGGCCTCCCCGATCCCCCCGTGCCTGAGCTCACCTTCCGAATACCAACTTCCACGCGGGTCCGGATACACCACTGCATAGCCGTTGCGACACCAGTACAGCGGGTCGGGAGCCTCGAACGCCGTATGGCGGGAAATCCACCCGCTGGCCACGTCAGCGGCGGGCCAGGGGAGCCGGTCTGACACGTTGTGCTTACCGTAAGGACTCCAGCCCAGGAGGATCGGAAGTGGCTCCGAGGCGAGCTCGGGCGTGTAGATGTCAATGAGGATACGGACGCCGTCGCGGAGCGGCACCGCCACGTTGCGCTCGATGCGCAGACCGTCCTCGCGGCGATCGCTGAATTCCGGGGGAGGCGGAATCTTCTTGCCGATCACCTGCCGCGGGTGCACTCCCGGACGCATGATGAGCAAGCCTGAATTGGATTCCGCCGACATCCACACCTCCTCGCGCATCGTAGCGAGCACCGGCACAGATCAGCAGATGCGCACAGCGGAACGGGGACTTGTCGAAACTGGAACGCCCGCGGGCTTCAGGCTTCAGCGCAGTGGATCTGCTGCACGATGAGATCGAGAAAGGCGCGGATGCGCTGCGGCAAATGCCGTCTCTCCAGAAAGGTTGCGGCCATGAGCACGGGAGGGATTTGCCAATCCGGCAGCACGCGCACCAGGCGTTTAGCCCTGACCTCTGCTTCCGACATCACGTGCGTGAGAATTGCGCAGCCCAGCCCGGCCACGACCATCTCGCGCGCCACGACGACGTCGGTCGCCGTCATGCGCGGTGTTACTGTCGTTGGTCCCTCTGCGGTGGTCTCGATCGTCCACACTGCGTCGCTCAATTGGGACTCCAGGGCGATGCAGTCATGCTTCAGCAGATCCTCAGGTACGCGGGGCACGCCCTTGCGCTCGAGGTAATCCGGACTTGCATAGACGCCCCGCGCCAGCTCGGCCAGCCGTCTGACCGGCAGGTGCTCATTGCGGATGCGCCCGATGTAGATCGCGACGTCGTAGGGCTCCTCGCTCACATCGACCCACCGGTTGGTCACGTGAATGCTGAGCTTCACATCCGGATACGCCAGCGCGAAACGGGCCAGCGCCTGGCTGATCCAGGTATTGCCGAGCCCAAACGGCATGCTGATGCGCATCGCTCCCCGCAGCTGCGACTGCATCTCCGAAGCGATGCTGCTCGCCTCATCGGCCTCGGCTGCGATGCGCTCGCAATGCCGAAACAGCGCCTGGCCGATCTCCGTGAGCTCCAGCCGGTGCGGCCCGCGCTTCAGCAGGACGGCACCGACCTGCTGCTCCAGCAGGCGCAGCTTGCGGCTGAGGGTCGCCTTGGGGACATGGGAGCGCAGGGCGCTCTGACTGATGCTCCCGCAATTCACGATGTCCAGAAACATCATGAGCAGGTTCAGATCGACCCGCGGGGCCGCCGACGTCAAGAGTGGAACGCTGCTTCCCAACTGCCGTACCTACCGGGCCTGCAGGGGCCGATCTAATCTCTTACAAGATAACACGCATGAGAAATCGAGGGGGAGCAGCCGTGTTCCGATCGAAGCTGCGCGGGGGGCCGTTTTCGAGGCTTGCTGGGATCGGGCTTGCGCAGAAGGGAATCCTGCCGGCGTTGACCCTCCTGACAGCCGTACTGTGGGCCGCCGATGTCGTTCACGCGCAACAGAGCGAGGCGCCAGCGGCAGTGGAAGAAGTCACAGTGACCGGATCACGCATCGTACGGGATGGGATGACCGCACCGACACCGGTGACAGTGGTCAGCGCGGCACGGCTGCAGGACCTGGCGACCCCCAATATCGGCGACGTGCTGAACACGCTGCCCTCCTTCCGAGCCTCGACAGGCCCTTCCACCAACAACATCCAGCCGCGCGAAGCCGGGAGCATCCAGGCAGACCTGCGTGGACTGGGACCGAATCGAACCCTCGTGCTGGTCGACGGCCATCGCTTCGTGCCTTCGACCATCGAGCAGACGGTGGACCTGAACCAGATCCCCTCCATCCTGGTCCAGCGCGCGGAGATCGTCACGGGCGGCGCCTCCGCTCAGTATGGTTCCGATGCGGTTGCCGGCGTAGTGAACATCCTGCTCAACCGGAAGTTGCAGGGCGTGCAGGCCCAGGTGCAATACGGCCGGGCGGAAGCCGGCGATGGCAAGGACACGGTGGCGGATCTGGCGGCAGGTACGGATTTCGCGGGCCGGCGGGGCCACATCGTGGCCGCCGTCGAGTACGAGGACAACAAGGGTGAAGGCAACTGTTACAGCCGCAACTGGTGTGCTCGCGAGTATCAGGATGTCACCAACCCTGCCACGGCCACTGTCCCGAAGCTCGCCGGCTACCCGGCGAACAACATTCTCCCCGATACACATACCGTGACCGCTGTGGATGGCGGACTGATCGTGAGCGGGCCCCTCAAAGGGACCGCGTTCAGACCGGACGGCACACCCTATCAATTTCAGTACGGCCAGGTGTTTCCCAATAACTCGACCTTCATGGTCGGCGGCCAGGGATACAACGGCTTCATCGGCCCACCGCTCCTGATCGTCCCGGTCCAGCGGGCCGTCAGCTTCCTCGAAGCGGACTACGACTTTACCGAGCGGGTGCAAGGGGAGCTCGAGCTCTCCTATGGACGCGTGGAGGCGGACGGAGTCGGCGCGCAGACCCGGGACACCAATGCCGGGAGTGTGATCACCATTCATGGCGACAATCCGTATCTGCCCTCGGGGTTGCGCGCCGCAATGACGGCCGCAGGTCTGCCACTGACCGCCGCTACCAGCTTCACCCTCGGCCGCCTCGGGGATGACTTCGGCGACACGCAGAACACGACCACGACCAATCTGTTCCGGGCTCTGGCAGGCCTGAAGGGTCAGCTGGCGGGCAGTTGGACGTGGGACGCCTATTATCAATACGGCCGGACGCGTTCGGATCAGACCGTCGCCGACGATCGCATCCAGGAGCAAATCGCCGGGGTGCCTCTCGCCCGAGGCCAAGCGTCGCGGATCCAGCTCGCAGCCGATGCGGTGATCAACCCGGCAACGGGCCAGATTGTGTGCCGCTCCACGCTGACCAGCCCCAGCAATGGCTGCCAACCCGTCGACCTGTTCGGACTCAACCAATACTCGAGCGCCGCGCAGGCCTATCTTTACGGCACTGCGTTCCAGCATCAGATCTATGAGCAGCACGTCCTCGCCGCCAACCTGCAAGGGGATCTGTTCCACACGTGGGCAGGCACCGTGCCGCTGGCGATGGGCGTCGAATATCGGCAGAACGACGTCGAGACGACCGCCGACCCGATCTCCGCGACCAGCGGCTTCTATGTATTCAACAGCTCGGCAGTCGCGGGCAGCATCCACCTCAAGGAGGGTTACCTGGAAACCTCCGTGCCTCTCGCTTCTCATCAGAGTTGGGCACGAACCCTGCAACTCGATGGTGCCGTGAGAGTCACCGACTACAACACCAGCGGCACCGTGACGACCTCCAAGTACGGGCTGGTCTACGAACCCACGCAGTGGCTGCGATTACGAGCTTCACGGTCCAGAGATATCCGGGCGCCGAACACGGATGAGCTCTACCGCCCTCTGACCACGGCCTTTCAGACCGTGGACGGCGCACTCACGCCGACGGTCAGCGGGGGCAACGCCAATCTCGTACCGGAAGTCGCAAAGACCACGACTTACGGATTCGCGCTGATGGGCGCCGGTCCCCTCGAGGGCGTGCGTCTATCGGTCGATTACTACAAGATCGACATCGACGACGCCATCGCTACTCTCACCCCGCAGGTGCTCGTGAATCGCTGCCGCCAGGTCGGGGCGTATTGTGACCTGGTCACTTTTGCGCCGAACGGCACGGTCGTGCAGGTCGACACGCTGTTCCAGAACCTCAACCGGGTGTTCACCAGCGGATTCGACATCGAGCTGAACTATCATCGGCCGCTGGCCGTGCTGCCCAAGGGAGCCCTCGATTTCAATTTCCTCGCTACACGCCTCGAGCACCTGACGACCACCGACGTGACCGGCCTCTCGATCGACCGCGCCGGCGTAGACGGGAATAACGTATCCGGGGGCGGCGCCGGACTGCCGAAGTGGCAGATGAACGGCCTGATAACGCTGTCCGGCGGCCCTGCGTCCCTCAGTATCGAGACGCGCTACATCCAAGCGGGCCTGTTCGACGCAACGCTGGTAGGCCCGGAGCAGTCCGGATACAACGTCAATTTACCCAACAGCATCAACACCAATCACGTCGCGGGTGCCGTGTACGTAAACCTCGGGGCGCGCTACACCCTTCCGATCCCCAGGCTCGACTCGTTCGAGATCTATGCGGGTGTGCAGAACCTCATGAACCGCGATCCGCCAGTTGCCCCCAGTAATCAAGGATCGACGAACAATATTCTGTTCGACACTCTGGGCAGGACCTACAGGGTGGGTGTGCGGGCAAGTTTCTAGTGCGCGGGGTTCGGCAGACTTCACCTCGACTGGACTGCTCCAACCTGCTTACGCAGCAGCGCGGCGAATTCGCCGGGTTCGACAGGTGTGCTGAAATAGTATCCCTGCATCTCATCGCAGGCCCGCTCGCGCAGAAAGGCCTTCTGTTCGGCGGTCTCCACTCCTTCAGCCACGATGGTCAGACTGAGTGTCTTGCCCATCGCGATGATCGCCTCCGCGATGGCGCGGTCCTCGGCATCCCGAGGCAGCTCGCGAATGAACGACCGGTCGACCTTGAGTGTATCGATCGGAAAGCGCTTGAGCTGCGCCAGGGAGGAATACCCGGTGCCGAAATCATCGATGGCCAGTCGGACTCCCAATGCCTTGATGTCGGTGAGAATCCGCACCGCCCGTTCGACGTTGTGCATGATCATGCTCTCGGTCAGCTCGAGCTCCAGCAGGTCAGCAGGCAGACCCGAGTGCGCCAGCGCGGAGCGGATATCCTCAATGAGGTCGGTGTTCTCGAGTTGCCGCATCGAGAGATTCACACAGATCCGCACCGGCGGAAGCCCCGCCCGCAGCCATTGGGCA
>CAZLYG010000326.1:0-1898 GCA_964563075.1 uncultured Steroidobacteraceae bacterium
GTTTGCGGCCCGTGGCCTGGGGTATGGGATGCCTGGCATCCGCGTCGACGGCAATGACTTCCTGGCGACTTATGCAGTAACCCAGTGGGCCGCCGAGCGGGCGCGCAAGAGCGGTGGCCCGACACTCATCGAGCTGGTCACCTATCGGGCGGGAGCGCACTCCACCAGCGATGATCCGGCGCGCTATCGCCCCCGGGACGAATGGAAGGCCTGGCCGCTCGGCGATCCCATCGACCGATTGCGCACGCATCTGATCGGCCTGGGGGAGTGGTCCGAGGAGCGGCATGCGGCGCTCGAGAAGGAGCTCGAGGCGCACGTCAGTGCCTGCTGGAAGGAGGCCGTGAGCTACGGGACCCTGACGGACGGGCCGAAGCTCGACCCGCGCACGATGTTCGACGACGTGTACGCAAAAATCCCGCCGCACCTGGTGCGCCAGCGTGCCGAGCTGGAGGCTATGCGCAGCGCTGATCCGGGCGACGCACCGGAAGAGGACCGTGAGCAGCTCGAGCGCGAGTCCCGATTGGCGGCGAAAGAGGGTTAGCGCCATGGCGCACATGAACATGGTCCAGGCGCTCAACTCCGCAATGGACATCATGCTGGAGCGCGACCCGAGAGTGGTCATCATGGGCGAGGACATAGGCTTCTTCGGGGGCGTGTTCCGCTGCACCGACGGGTTGCAGCGCAAGTACGGAGAGCAACGCGTGCTCGACACACCCATCGCCGAGGGAGGCATCGTTGCGGCGGCTATCGGCATGGGCGTGAACGGGCTCAAGCCCGTAGCCGAAATTCAGTTCGCCGACTACATCTATCCGGCCTTCGACCAGGTCGTGAGCGAGCTCGCACGCCTGCGCTACCGCACGGCGGGGGAGTTCTCCGCAGCCGTCACCATTCGCACGCCGTGCGGCGGCGGCATTCGCGGTGGCCAGACCCATTCGCAGAGTCCCGAAGGAATTTTTACCCACGTCTGCGGCATCAAGGTGGTGATGCCCTCGAATCCCTACGACGCCAAGGGTCTGCTGATCACCTCGATCGAAGATGAGGACCCGGTGGTGTTCTTCGAGCCGAAGCGCATCTACAACGGACCCTTCGATGGCGATCCCGACAAGCCGGCTGTCCCGTGGAGCTCACATCCTAAGGGCGAGGTGCCCGGCGGCTACTACACCGAGCCCATCGGGAAGGCCTCGATCCTGCGCCCGGGCCAGGACGTCACGGTTCTTGCCTATGGCACGATGGTCCACGTGGCAGAGGCGGCGGTGCGACTTGCGGGTGTGGATGCCGAGATCGTTGACTTGCGTACGCTTGCGCCGCTCGACGTCGACACCGTGTGCACGTCGGTGTGCAAAACCGGACGCTGTGTGGTCGTACACGAGGCCACGCGATTCAGCGGCTACGGCGCCGAGTTGGTTGCCACGGTGCAGGAAGAGTGCTTCTGGCATCTCGAGGCCCCGATCCAAAGAGTCACAGGGTGGGACACGCCGTATCCCCATGCTTTTGAGTGGGAGTATTTTCCCGGGCCGCAGCGAATCGCCGCGGCACTGCGGGCGGTGATGAAAGCCGCATGAGCGGTGCAGACATCGGAGACTGTCGATGAGCAGACACGTTCTCAAGCTGCCCGATCTGGGTGAAGGAACGGTCGAGGCGGAGATCGTCGCGTGGCGCGTAAAGCCCGGCGATGTCGTTGCCGAGGATGACGTGCTCGTGGAGGTCATGACGGACAAGGCGGCGGTGGAGGTGCCTTCGCCGGTGAGTGGCAAGGTGATCTCGACGAGGGGTAACCCCGGAGAATCCCTTCCTGTGGGCAGCGAGCTGATCGTCTTCGAGACTCAGGAGGGCGTTGAGTCTCGTGGCAGCAGCGAAAAGAGCGCGTCGGCCAGCGCGGCAGGGAGTCCCTCGGGTAA
>CAZLYG010000326.1:1998-6356 GCA_964563075.1 uncultured Steroidobacteraceae bacterium
CGGTGCGCAGCCAGGTCACGGTGCGCAGCCAGGTCACGGTGCGCAGCCAGGTCACGGTGCGCAGCCAGGTCACAGTGCGCAGCCAGGTCACAGTGCGCAGCCAGGTCACAGTGCGCAGCCAGAGCCAGAGCGCCATTCGCCGTCGAGACACAGCGGGCACCCGGCCGGCGGCCTCTCCTCGGAGCGAGGTGGCGGCCGCGTCGCTACTTCGCCCGCGATTCGCAGGCGAGCTCGCGAGGCGGGCGTCGACCTGTCACAGATTCGCGGGTCAGGCCCCAATGGCCGCATCGTGCGCGAGGATCTCGATGCCTTCGTAGCCCGCCCGCCGGATCGCGAGTCGCAGCAGGGAAAGTCCGCAGTTGACCGGGCCCCGGCAGCCGGATTGGTCTCGGGCGCCACGGAGGAGATCAAAGTGATCGGCGTGCGGCGACTGATCGCTCAGAAGATGAGCGAGGCCAAACGCAACATTCCGCACTTCGCTTATGTGGAGGAGATCGACGTCACCGAGTTGGAATCCCTGCGCCGGCATCTCAACGCCAGCGCAGCGGCTCCGCTGAGCTATCTGCCCTTGCTCGCAGCTGCGCTCGTTCGGGTGCTCGCAGACTTTCCCCAGTGCAATGCCACCTACGACGCCGACCGGGGCGTCATCATCCGGCATGGCAGTGTGCATCTGGGCGTCGCGACGCAAACTCCCGATGGACTCAAGGTGCCGGTGGTCCGCGATGCCCAGAGTCGCTCGCTGTGGGAGCTGGCATCCGCGATGCGGCGGGTGACGGAGGCAGCCCGCGCGGGCACGGCGAAACGGGAAGAGCTGATCGGGTCGACGATCACCGTGAGCAGTCTCGGCAAGCTTGGAGGGATCGCGAGCACGCCCATCATCAATGCTCCCGAAGTGGCCATCGTAGGAGTGAATCGTGCGGTGGAACGGCCCATGGTGGTCGACGGGGCTATCGTCGTGCGCCGCATGATGAACCTGTCATCTTCGTTCGATCATCGGTTCGTCGACGGCTATGACGCGGCGGCCATGATCCAGGCACTCAAGGAGCGGCTCGAGCATCCGGCCACGATTTTCATCCGGCCTTGAATCATTCAGCAAATCTTAACGTCTCTAAACGGACTGTGTTTGTCCGTGCCGACAGGCCGGTGCAACCTATGCTTGCGTGCAGTCAGGTCGCGTCATGGGAGACCGTCCGTGTTCAGGCAAGCCTTCCTCGCAGCACTGGTCGCTCGAGTGCGTACCAGCACCGTTCCCGCGTATGGACGTTATGTATTCGATCTGCGCGGGCGGCGGTGGCGGTACGAGCCGCGCGCGAGGCAATGCGCAGCCAGGAGCAGAGGCACGATGTCGCGCGTGGAGATTGCGGCGATGACTCGTGTGTACCCAGGAGGTCACCCATGAAAGACGTACGACGCAGCAGCGAGCGCGGCCATGCCGACCACGGCTGGCTGCAGTCCTTCCATAGCTTTTCGTTTGCCGACTATTTCGATCCGCAGCACGTGGAGTTCGGTCCGTTACGGGTCATCAACGAGGATCGCGTGGCGCCGGGGGCCGGCTTTGGCACCCACGGCCATCGGGACATGGAGATCATCAGCTACGTGCTCTCGGGCGAGCTCGCCCACAAGGACTCCATGGGCAACGGCTCGACCCTGCGGCCGGGCGATGTGCAGCGCATGAGCGCCGGCAGCGGGGTGCAGCACAGCGAGTTCAATCCTTCGCCCAGCGCTGCGGTGCATTTCCTGCAGATCTGGATTCAACCCAACGAGCGCTCGATTGCGCCAAGCTACGAGGAGACGGCGTTCCCCGTGGCGGAGAAGCGAGGTCGACTGCGTTTGATCGCTTCGCCCGACCGGGCACTGGGGTCGGTGCTCATACACCAGGATGCGCGCGTGTACGCCGGTCTGTTTGACGGCGAGGAGAGCGCAACACTGACTGTCGATCAAGGACGCCGCATGTATGTGCACGTCGCGAGGGGTAAGGTCACCGCGAACGACGTCGAGCTCGGGACAGGAGATGCGCTGAAGCTGACCGATGTAACGTCCCTGAGCCTGAAGGAAGGGAAGGGGGCGGAAGTGCTGGTGTTCGACCTGCCGGGTGACTGACAGGGGCTAGCGTGCCGCGGTGCGCACAATGTCGCCGAGTTTGGCTATCGCGGTATCGAACGCCGATGACCATTCGTGACCGTAGTTCAGGCGCAGGCAGTTACGGAACCGGCGTCGCGCCGAGAAGATCGGGCCGGGTGCCACGCTGAAGCCCTGCTGGAGCGCCTTGCCATGGATGTCGATCGCATCGTGTCCTTCCGGCAACTCGAGCCACAGAAAGTACCCGCCCTCGGGCCGGGTCACTTGAAACCCCGCTGGCAAGTGCCGGGCAAGCGCGGCGAGGGCTGCGGCCTGCTGCGATGCGAGGGTACGCCGCAGGTTCGCGAGATGGCGCTCATAGCCGCCCTCGCGCAGGTAGATTGCGATGGCGTCCTGAGCGGGGATGCTCGTCGAGAGCGAGCTCATGATCTTGCGCCGCTGCAGCGCGGTGGCGAAGCGGCCGGCCGCTACCCACCCCACTCTGTATCCCGGAGCCAGGCATTTGGCGAACGAGCCGCAGTGCAGGACGCGTCCGCTGCGATCAAAGGCCTTGGCCGGCCTGGGACGGCGGCCGAAGTAGAGCTCTGCATAGACATCGTCCTCGATGAGCGCGGTGTCGTGCTTCGCCAATAATGCGACCAGCTCCTGTTTGGCTTCCTCCGGCATCAGTGTCCCGCGGGGATTCTGGAAGTTGGGCATCAACCAACACGCGCGCACCGGATGCCTCTGGAGAATCCGCGCCAGCGCCGCGATGTCGGCGCCGGCCCCCGGCAAAGTCGGAATCTCGATCGCTCGCAGGCGCAAAGCCTCGATCGCCTGCAGGCACCCGTAAAAGGCAGGCGATTCGATCGCGACGATGTCACCGGGCCGCGTCAGTACCTGCAGGGACAGGTTCAGGCCCTCGAGCGCGCCGGAGGTGATGACGATCTCGTCCGGAGCGACGCGCGAGCCGCAGCGGAGATAGCGCCGTGCAATCTGGCTGCGCAATTCGGCACTCCCTGGTGGCAGGTCATCGAGCGTGCTCCAGGGATCCATCTGCCGCGCTCCCGCGCTCAGGCAACGCGCGAGCCGCGCCAGAGGAAACAGCATGGGACTGGGAAATGCGGACCCCAGGGGAGTGACCTCGCGATTGCGGACGGATTCCAGTACCTGGAATACGAGCTCGCTGACATCCACCCGGGTCGTTCGCGGCTCGCGCTGGGGCGCTGTCCCCTCTCTGGTGTGCGTCGCGCGGGCAGAAGCCGTTTGCCAGACTGCGCTCACATAGAAACCCGATCGCGGGCGCGTCTCTATGAGGCCCTGCGCTTCGAGCACCTCATAGGCGTGTACGACGGTTGCCAGACTCAAGCCCCGATCGCGTGACAGCTCGCGCACTGATGGAATGCGTTCCCCGGCTTTGAGTGTGCCATCGCGGATGGAGGCAGCGAAGTCGTCGGCGAGCTGTCGATAGAGCGATCGTGGGGGCGACATTCACCCCCTAGCATAGCGGCTGTCAGCGCACGGCGTGAGGACTGATGCCGCCCAGATACCAGACGATCATGAGAAGTGCGAAGAGTGCAAGGGAGAGACTGATGCGCACGGTCAAGGCACGCGCCACCCGCTCCGGGTGGTCGGGCCCGGAGGACATGTGAAACATTGCCTTGCCGAGACTGAAAACGATGGCTCCCAGGAGCACGACAATGAGCGCTTTGACAGGTTCCACGTCAGCTCTCCTTCCGCGAGGCCTCTTCCGCGGCGCGCTCGCGTCGAATGGTCGAGACCACCGACGCCATCGCGGCGCCAAGCGTTGCCACCATTGCGGCCATCAGCAGGACCAGGCCGCCCGCCAGTCGATAAGCCTCGAACAGGCCGAAGCCCACTCCGACGGGTGTCGAGACCAGCAGTATCGGCTTTGCAATTCTCATGGCTGGCAGTTTACGGGGCGGGCCATGCGCCCGGTAGACGCAGATAGGGCCTCGCCGGAGCGTTACAGATCGTGAAACAATAGAGGCATTGCCCTGCGAGCGAAGGACCGATGGCAAGACCCCCGCTACCCCCGTTCACGGCTGAGACGGCCGCGCAGAAGGTGCGCGCCGCCGAGGACGCCTGGAACGGACGCAACCCGCAAGCCGTGGCGCTGGCCTACACAGAAGATAGCCGCTGGCGCAACCGTGCGGAATTCCTCCACGGCCGCAGCGAGATCGTCGCGTTCCTGGTGCGCAAGTGGGCACGTGAGCTCGACTACCGGCTGATCAAGGAGCTCTGGGCGTTCACGGGCGATCGCATTGCCGTGCGCTTCG
>CAZLYG010000327.1:0-6347 GCA_964563075.1 uncultured Steroidobacteraceae bacterium
AGCTGCCCGCCTGCAGCGCGAGGCCCGGCGTCCCCTGCGTCTGCGGCACGATCAACGCCTGGCTGGAGCCCGTGGCTGAGGCGCAGCCCACCAGGGCACCGTTGTAGAACCAGTAAAGGTCGAAGTTGCTCGTGTTCTGTCCTTCGGGGTCATCCCAGGAAAGCGTGACGGGGAACTGGCTGCCGGAGCTCACCGTGAGCGTCTGGTAAGGAGTGCCCGGAGCAGCCCCGAACGAGGCGACGTAGTTGTCCGTCTGCGCGGTGCCGTTGCTTGCGCAGGTGAGCGTCATCGGGCTCTGAACTGGCGTGTAGGCGCCTTCCCAGTAACTGTTGGTGTAATTTCCGGCGCTCGTGAACAGCAGCACCGCGGGATTCTGGGTGAGCAGCTGTCCGATCGCCTGAGCGTCCGCGCTGTTGGTCGACATCACATCCTCACCGGGAAAGATGATGTCATCGACGAGCACGCCTGCGCCGGCGGCGATGAGCTGCCCCAGGCACGAGGTGTACTCGACGAACGTGTCAGGGCCGCAGAAGGCCAACCCCGCCCCCGGTGCGACGGCGTGGATCTCTTCCATCAGCGCCGTTCCCTCATCCCCCAGCGGAGGTGTCGCCTGCCCGGCCGGGGCGAGCACCTGCACGTTGGCCGGTAACTCGCCGCGGCCCTGAATCGTCGCGAGGCTGGTGACACCTGTGGACTGCACGCCGACGAGGACTCCGGTGCCGGTGGTGCCGGTCTGCGCAACGAACTGGTCCGCATGCATGATCGATACGCCGTTGCCATCGATGCTGCCGGCGGCCTGAGCCTTCTGGGCGCGTCGTTGCAAAGAGGAGATGGCTGTGGGTGCGAGCGGCCGTCGGTGTGCCGCGTAGGTAGGCGGGCGCACGGCGGTTACGCCGTTGACGGCGGCGATCGCCGCCAGGTCTGCGGGATCCGCCCAACCTTCAATGACACACAGCGGTGGCAGCTTTATCGAAGCACCGAGGCTCAGTCCGGCAGCTGCCAGCGCTGCGGTAGGAGCGCTCCCGGTGCAGTCGTAGTAGACGTCCATCTGAGCGCGCCCCGAGGCATCCAGATGCCAGGGGCCCGTTGCATCGGCGCGAGCAGTGGTGGACGCCGCCGTGACGGCTACCAGCGCGAGCGCAACCGGTGCGAGTCGCACCAAGTGACCTGTAACTCCCATCGGTCCTTATTGTGCCACCTCGATCACGATCCTGCCGATGAAGGCAGCGGAGGCCATGTACTTCAGTGCGACCGCGAATCGAGGGCGACCACCCGCACGCGGACCCAACACCTGGTGATCACCGACCGCGGGAATGGCGGAGGCTCCCCTTATGTCATAGGGAGGGCTGCAATTGGCACCCCGGGTGCGGACGCTGCGGCGCCATGGGCGGGGCACGGGAGGATTGGACATTCTAGCCTCCTGTGGGGCTGCCGCCGCGCGGCAGAGCGCAATGGACGTGCTCCCGGAGCGCAGGCAGGTGTTTTGCCTGCGTGGCGCGCCGTTGCGCTACCATCGCGTGCAGTTGTCCCAAGTAGCGCGCTTACCATGAAAGCACCAGCGGACCGCAAAGGGTTTCCCCTGCCCAGCTCGTTGCAGGTCGTGCCGGGCACCGAACGGGCCCAGGCGGCGTACCCCTACCACATCCAGTTCAGTCCGGCGGACGACGAGCGTTTCTGGTTCTACAACTCGATGCATTTTCCGGAGCCGATGTCGGCGTTCGACATGGTGACCGCCGAGGCGGCCTACTGCGCCCTCGGCGCCTCCAACACCCGCGTCCACTGCCTCCCGACGACCCTCGGCATCGATCATCGCATCATCAACGGCCGCGTATACATCGGCGGAAACGCCGTGACGGACCCCGCGGAGATCGCGCGTCGCACCGACGAATTCCAGAAGCGTGCTTTCTACTACTATGCCAACTGGGAGCGTCTGTACGAGCAATGGCGCGGGAAGATGAAGGCGCTGATCCAGTCCGCCCAGGCCCTGCCGAAGCCGCACCTGCCCGAGTTCGAGCCGCTCGAGAACGTGCACGCGGGCAAGGGCGTGGCCTCCAACCACACGCTGCTGGATACGTACCAGAAGACCCTCGAAGGGTACTTCCGGATGTGGCATCACCACTTCGAGTTCCTGCTGCTGGGCTACGGCGCCTATCTCACGTTCTTCAGCTTCTGCAAGAAGGCCTTTCCGGAGATCACCGACCAGACCATCGCGCGCATGGTGGCCGGCATCGAAGCGGAGATCTTCCGTCCCGATGACGAGCTGCGGCGCCTGGCGCGCTGTGCGGTCGAGTTGGGAGTGGATGCGAAATTCCGCGACGGAGTGCCGGTCGAGGAGATCCTGCGCTCGCTGGAGCAGGCGGGTCCGCCGGGCCGTCAATGGTTGGAGGAACTGGAGACCTCGCGCGATCCCTGGTTCAACATCAATGTCGGGGATGGCTTCTATCACTACCACCGCGCCTGGAACGACGACCTGTCGATGCCCTTTGCGGGCCTGCCGGAGTACATGCGGCGGGTGCGTGCGGGCGAGTCGCTCGAGCGGCCAGTCGAGAAGCTGCAGGCCGAGCGCCGCCAGCTCATCGAGGACTATCGGGACCTGCTCGGCTCGGACGAGGAGCGTGCGGCTTACGACCAGATGATCACGCTCGCGCATCGCGTGTTCCCCTACGTCGAGGGACACAAGTTCTATTGCGAGCACTGGTACACGAATCTGTTCTTCAACAAGATCCGGGAATTCGGCGGCCTGCTGAGCGAGCATGGCTTCTTCCCCGATGCCGAGGATGTGTTCCATCTGACGCACTACGAGCTGAAGACGGCGATCATCGATCTGATGTCGGCCTGGTCGAACGGCTCCGAGCCGCGTGGGCCGCAGTACTGGCCGCGGATCGTGGCCGAGCGGCAGGCCGCGATCCGGGAGTGGGCCAAACACGACACGCCGCCCGCGCTGGGTCCGGTTCCGGAGGTGATCGACGACCCCGCAATCGTGATGCTCTGGGGAATCACCCGGGAGAGTCTCGATGCCTGGTTGTCCGCGAGCGGCGATGCGGATGGCAAGGAAGTGCGGGGCTTTGCCGCCTCCAGCGGCGTCGTGGAGGGACCGGCCCGCATCGTCAAGTCGGTTGAGGAGATCTCACGCCTGCAGAAGGGCGACATCCTGGTCTGTCAGGTCACGAATCCCACCTGGGCGCCCATCTTCCAGAAGATCGTCGGGGCCGTTTCCGACATCGGCGGCTCGATGAGCCATGCGGCCATCGTGGCGCGGGAGTACGGACTGCCTGCGGTCGTGGGCACGGGTAATGCCACGTCACGCATCAAGGATGGCCAGCGCATCCGCGTCGATGGCGGGCGCGGCGTGGTGACCATCCTGCAATAGTCATGTCCTCGACTGAGATCATCGGCTGGTTCGCCGACATCGGACTTCATGACCGACCGCAGGTCGGTGGCAAGGGTGGCAGCCTCGGAGAGCTGCAGCGCGCGGGCATCGCCGTGCCGCCGGGCTTTGTCGTCAAGACCGGCGCCTTCGAGCGGTTCATACGCGCACTGGAGCAGCAGTCCCCGATCCGTTCGCGCATCGAGGCTGTGGATGCTGACGATCTCGGCGCGGTGGCGGCATGCTGCAAGGAAATGCGCGCCAGGGTCGAGGGAGCGCAGCTGCCGGAGGACGTGCTGCAGGAAATTTCGGCGGCACACACGGCCCTGTGTCAGCAGGGCAGCGAAACTCCGGTCGCCGTGCGCTCCTCGGCGACCACCGAGGATGCCATCGACGCGAGCTTTGCCGGGTTGCAGGATACCTACCTGTGGATTACTGACCGGGAGCAGACGCTGCAGCGCGTGCGCAGTTGCTGGGCCAGCCTCTACTCAGTGGAATCCGTCACGTACCGACGCAAGAAAGGGCTCCCGGAAGAGGGGGTCGCGATGGCCGTCGTCGTGCAGCGGATGGTGAACGCACGCACGGCCGGAGTGATGTTTACACGTAGTCCGGTCACTGGAGACCGTTCAGTCATCACGATCGAGGGCGCGTGGGGGCTGGGCTCGGCGGTGGTCGGTGGTGAGGTCACGCCCGATCGTTGGGTGCTGGGCAAGATCACCGGGGAGATCTCCGTTCGGGAGATCTCCGAGAAGCTGATACAACACGTGCCTGTAGCAGGTGGCGGGACCGAGAGTGTCGAGGTCGCGGAAGCGCTGCGCAAGACCCCTTGCCTGAGCGACACCGAGCTGCAGGCACTCAGGGCCATCGGCCGCAAGGTCGAGCGCCACTACGGCCGCCCGCAGGACATCGAGTGGGCTGTCGAGCGCGACAGCGAGCAGATCCTGTTGTTGCAGAGCCGTCCGGAGACGGTGTGGTCCGCGAAGGAAGGCGCTCCGGTGGCGCGCCCGGCCACCGATCCCCTCTCGCATGTCATGTCTATTTTCGGAGGTCGACGGTGAGTCTGACGGCTGCGGATGTCGCGGAGATCATGAAGATCCTGGAGGGATCGGGCTTCGATGAGGTCATGTTGGAGATCGATGGACTGAAGCTGAGCATGCGGCGCGGCGCAGGCGTGACGGACGGCGCCGCGGCGGCCGCTCCCACTGCGCAATCCTCCGCACCCCAGCCGCTCGCCGCCGCGCCATCCGCCGCAGCCGCGCCAGTGCCCGCTGCCACTGCGCCATCCGCCGCAGCCGCGCCAATGCCCACCGCCAACACGGCAGCCCCCGCACCCCCGCCCGCCGCAGCACCCGCAAAGCCGGCCGCCGCGGCGGACCCGAGCGTTCAGGAAGTCACTTCGCCCCTGCTTGGAACGTGCTACCGGGCCCCCAAACCCGGCGCGCCGCCGTTCGTCGAAGTCGGCACCGTCGTCGACGCAGAGACCGTCGTCGCGATCGTCGAGGTCATGAAGCTCATGAACACGGTGCGCGCGGGAGTCAAAGGCACTGTCACCGAGATCCTGATGCGCGACGGAGCGCTCGTGGAATACGGCGAGACGCTGCTGCGGGTCAAGAAGGCGGGCTGAGCGTGGCGATTCGTCGCATCCTGATCGCCAATCGTGGAGAGATCGCCGCGCGGGTCATTCGGACCTGTCGCGCGCTGAACATCGAGACCGTGCTGGCGGCATCCGAAGCAGACCGGGACAGCGTTCCGGCGCGGCTGGCCGACCGCACTGTATGCATTGGACCGGCGCGTTCGACCGAGAGTTATCTGAAAGTCGACGCGATTGTGCAGGCAGCCTTGGGTACGCGTGCCGATGCGATCCACCCAGGGTACGGGTTCCTGTCCGAGCGTGCCGCGCTTGCCAGAATGTGCGAGTCGCACGGTGTCATCTTCATAGGCCCTACGGCCGCGCAGATCGAAGCGGTCGGCGATAAGCTCAAGGCGCGCGCGGCAGCCGAGGCTGCAAGCGTTCCGGTCGTGCCTGGCGCAGCGGTGGAGTCAATCAGCGCCGCGGTGTTGGAAGGTCGCCGGATCGGCGCGCCGCTGCTCGTCAAAGCGGTAGGCGGGGGCGGGGGGCGTGGCATGAAGCTGGTCGAGCGCCTGGAAGATCTGCCGGGCGCGGTGGAGTTGGCGTCGGCTGAGGCCGGCGCGGCTTTCGGCGACTCGCGGGTCTATCTGGAGCGCTTCATCGCCAGCGGCCGGCACGTGGAGGTTCAGGTTCTGGGCGACGGCGAGGGAACGGTGTTCCAGCTGGGCGAGCGCGACTGCTCGGTCCAGCGCCGCTATCAGAAGTTGATAGAGGAGACTCCAGCTCCGGGATTGCCCGAGAGCTTGCGGCGCGCACTCCATGAGGCTGCGGTCAGATTCGCCGCGCGCCTCTCGTACAGGGGAGCGGGCACGGTCGAGTTCCTGGTCGACCGGCAGACCGGCTCCTTCTACTTTCTGGAAATGAATGCCCGTATCCAGGTGGAGCACCCGGTGACCGAAGCGGTGACGGGTGTCGACCTGGTCGCCGAGCAGATCGCGATCGCCGACGGGCGCGGGTTGCGGCGTGAGCTTGCCAACATCGCGCACCGCGGCTGTGCCATCGAGTGCCGGGTGAATGCGGAAGATCCCGCGCATGATTTTCGTCCGAGCCCGGGTGTCGTGCGTGAAGTGTCCTGGCCGGCGGGGGAGGGGATTCGGGTCGATACCCACATCCAGCCGGGCTCGCGCGTACCGCCGTTCTATGATTCGCTCATGGGCAAGATCATCGCCCACGGGCCTGACCGCCCGGCGGCCCTGGCGCGCCTGCAGGGTGCGATTGCAGCGACCCGGCTGCAGGGCGTCGCCACCAACCTGTCGTTTCACAGGGCGGCGCTGGCGGATGCCCGATTCCAGGCGGGCGGTGTCGATACCGGGTTCGTGGCGCGGTTGCTCACGGAGCACCCTGTGGAGG